>CALGFL010000130.1 GCA_937881145.1 uncultured Bordetella sp. | reverse complement strand
AGCATCTGATAGAGCGAATAGCCCGCTATCAGCAGGCCGATCAGCAGCAGGCCACGCACGTCGAAGCGCCCGACCAGGCGGCCGACGAAGAGCATGGCGATCATGGTGCCGATGCCGCTGGGCGCCGTGACCAGGCCGGTGGTGGCCACGGGGTAGCCCATCAAGCTTTCCAGCATGGGCGGCAGCAGCGCGCGCGTGGCGTACAGGATGGCGCCGATGACGAAGATGAAGCAGCTGCCCGTGACGAAATTGCGGTCTTTGAGCAGCTCCGGGCGAAAGAACGAGCGCTCGCCGGCGGTGGCGGTATGGATGAGGAAGAAGACGAGGCTCACCACCGCCACGATGGCCTCGATGCGGATCTCGGTCGAGTTGAACCAGTCTTTTTGCTGGCCCCGGTCGAGCATGGCCTGCAGCGCGCCGATGAACAGCGACAGCGTCGCGAAGCCGAAGAGATCGAGCGCGGTGCGCCCGCCGGTCTTGATGCGCGGCATGTAGGTCATGACGCCGAGCAGGGCCAGGAGACCGATGGGCAGATTGATGAAGAACACCCAGCGCCAGTTGTAGCTGTCGGTGAGCCAGCCGCCCAGCGTGGGGCCGAGAATGGGCCCCACCATGACTCCCATGCCCCAGATCGCCATGGCCTGCGGCTGCTTTTTCGGGGGATTGATGTTGAGCAGAATCGATTGCGACAGCGGCACCAGCGAGGCGCCGAAGAGGCCCTGGAGCAGCCTCGCCGCGACGATCTGCGCCAGCGAATCGGAAATGCCGCACAGCACCGAGGCCGCGGTGAAGCCGGCGATCGAGGCGCATAGCAACTGCGTGGTGCCGTAGCGCGCGGCCAGCCAGCCGGTGAGTGGCGTGGCGATGGCCGCCGCCACGATGTAGGACGTGAGCACCCAGGTGATTTCGTCCTGCGAAGCCGAGAGCGTGCCTTGCATGTGGGGCAGCGCCACGTTGGCGATCGTGCTGTCCAGGGTCTGGATGAGGGTGGCGAGCATGATCGATAGCGTGATCATGCCGCGGTTGATTGGGGCAGGAGTGTCGACGGCAGACATGGGGGTGCTGCGAGGGGCAGCCAGGGGCCGCTTGATGAGGCAGTGGAAGATTATAATATATGGTGGCTTATAATAAGCAAGCTTATCAAAAACCCATTCCCATGCTTTATTCCTACGAAGAACGCTTCGGTTTCCTGGTCTCGGACATTGCCCGGCTGGCGGGCATCCAGTTCGATCGGCGCGGACGCCAGCGCCTGGTGCTGAGCCGGGCCCAGTGCCGCGTGGCGCTTTACCTTTCCACCTTGGGGCCCATGAGCCAGGCCAAGCTGGCCGAGACGCTGGATGTCACGCCCATGACCGTGGCGCGCATGCTCGACCGCATGCAAGAGGCGGGCTGGGTGCAGCGCGTGCCCGCGCCCAACGATCGCCGGGCTTTCCTGGTGCAGGTGACCGACAAGGTCGAGGACGCCCTGGGGCCCGCTCTGGCCGTGGGCGACGAGATCACCGAACTGGCCATGCAAGGCCTGAGCGGCCCGGAGCGGCAGACTTTGCTGAAGCTTTTGGGCAAGGTGCACCGCAACCTCGCCTCGAGCCAGAACGAGGACTGAAATCGTCGCGGCGCGATCCGCGGATTTGCCTGCGCAACCATTCTCGGGCAGGATCATCGAATGCCGGGCGCACACGATCGCGCGTCAACCTCGTTTCAACCTTTTCTTCCCGATACCCGCATCATGATAGGCCGCGAATTTCTGCATGCCCCTGGGCCCACCCATATTCCCCAGCAGGTGCTCAACGCGATGAACCGGCAGCCGCTGGATCTCGCCGACGACAGACTCAAAGAAATCGCCAAGTCCTGCTTCGAGGACTTGAAGAGCTTGTTCCGAACCCAGGGCCACGTCTTTATCTACGCGGGCAACGGGCATGGCAGCTGGGAGGCGGTGCTGGGCAATATCTGCGCGCCGGGAGATACGGTTCTGGTGCCGGTCGTGGGCCATTTCGCGCACGAGTGGGCGGACCATGCCCGCGCACTCGGCATCCAGACCGAGGCCATCGAGGGCGATTGGCGCCAAGGCATAGACCCGGCGCGCATCGAAGCGCATTTGCGCCGCGACACCGAGCGCCGCATCAAGGCGGTGCTGGCCGTGCAGGTCGATACCGCCACCAGCCTGAGCTGCGACGTTCATGCGGTGCGCCAGGCGATGGATGCGGCCGGCCACCCCGCGCTGCTGGTGGCCGATGCCGTGGCTTCGCTGGGCGCCATGCCATTCGAGATGGATGCCTGGGGCGTGGACGTAGCCATCACGGCGTCGCAGAAGGCGCTGATGTGCCCGCCCGGCCTGGCCATCGTGGCGGCCAACGACAAGGCCGTGCAGGTGGCACAAGCCACGCCGCGGTACCAGCGCTATTGGGACTGGAACACGCGCACCGGCGACGAGTACTACACCAAGTTCTGCGGCACCATGCCCGAGCACCACATGTTCGCGCTGCGCGAGGCGCTGAACCTGATCAAGGCGCGCGGACTGGACGCGATCTTCCGTTCGCAGCGCATACTGTCCAGCGCGGTGCATCAGGCCGTGCAGGCCTGGAGCCAGGCGGGCGCGATGGCGTTCAACGTGACCGCGGCGTCCGAGCGCGCCGTGACGGTGACGACGGTACGCACCGCGGCGGGCATCGATCCGGATCGCCTGCGCACCTACGCGCGCGAAAAACTGGGCCTGATGATCGCCGGCGGCCTGGGCAGGCTGGGCGGCTCGACCTTTCGCATCGGCCACATGGGCAGCATCAACGAGCCGATGATCCTGGGTTGCCTGGCCACGCTGGACTTGGCGCTCAAAGAGCTGGGCCTGCCGCACGGCGAAGGCGCGGTGCAGGCCGCGATTGCGCATCTGGCGCGCGAGCGCGCGGCGGCGACCTAGAACCCGTTTGCCTGAAAAAATGGGCGCATGGCGCCCATTTTTTCATCTGTAAGCTCACGGCTTCCAGTGATGTGTGTGCGGGACGGGCCGGCACCCGCCGGTCGGCGGCACCACGCCCCATTTCAGGGTGATTTGCGGGCCGTTCGGATCCATGGTGGCGGGAAGGCTGACGATGCCCGTCATGGTGGCCGTTTTCATCGCGGCGGCGACCTTGGGCGTGACGCTGTCCGGGGCGTTCGGGCTGATGTCGATGGCGACCAGCGTGCCGCAGGCTTTCAGCTGTTCGGGATCGACCCAGGGCGAGTCGTGCAGGTCGCCGTTGATCAGCACCTGCGCCTGCCGGCCGGTGTGGATGGCGATGTTGCCGCCCAGCCATGTGTCGGCCGTGATGAAATGCAGGGGGGCGTGGGCATGCGAATACCATGCGTGCTTCATGGCCTGCGCCACGGCATGGCTGGGGTAGTTCGAGCGGCCGGGCTTGCCCAGGACGCTGGCCAGCGGGCCGCGGCCCACGGCATAGCCGGCGGCGGTCAGGAACTGGATCGCCAGGACGGTGACCAGGGCTGTCTTGAACAGGCGCTGGTCGCTGTTTTCCCGATAGAACCAGAACGTCAGCAAGCCCGTCATGAGGAAGTACGTGGTGGTCCAGTCGGCGATCATGCGCGTGTCGGCGATGAAAGACACCACGCACGTCAGAACGAAGGGAACCAGGGCGAGCAGCAGGATGAAGCGGCGGTCTTCGGGGCGCAGATGCGCGGCGATGCTGCTGCGCAGCGGTTGGACCGGGATGATTTGCCTGCGGCGTGCGCGGCGCATGAGGCCGCCGATGACCAGCATGGCGAGCAGCATGGGAGCCAGGCGCGCCAGCGTGGTGGTGAGCACGTACCACATGTCCAGCAGGTTTTCGGCGCGGGTCATCGTCGACGTGTCCGCCGATCCGGCGGCGTAGTCCAGCGGGTTGGCCGGATCGTGCAGCACGTATTTCATGTGGTAGAGCCACATGGCATGCGGCATCACGATGACGGCCAGCAGGGCGGTGCCGGCCAGCATGCCCTTCCAGGTGCGCGCATCGCGCAGGCTGCCGCTTAGTGCCAGGTGCAGGACGAATATCAGGTACCACACGACGATGCTGTACTTGGTCAGCGTGGCAAAGCCCGCGAACATGCCCAGCAGGACCCAGTCGCGCATCTGCTGGTAGCGCCAGGCGCGGTAGAGCATCCAGATCGAACCGGCCACCGACCACAGCTGGAGG
>CALGFL010000129.1 GCA_937881145.1 uncultured Bordetella sp. | reverse complement strand
AACTTCGTCAAGAAGATGCAGGACAGCCGTTCGAGCATCGTCGGCAACATGCGCTGATAGACAGGCCTTTTCCCATTCAATCCCGCCATTCCATCATCACAGGATCCACCATGTCCAAGACTCCCGAACAAATCGTGCAAGAAGCCCAAGCCCTGGTGCAGCAGGCGCAGCAAAGCCTGGACGCCAGCGATGCGTTCTACCGCTCGCAAGGCCTGGATCCGGCCAAGGTCAAGTCGGTGCTGCAGGCCCAGGCCACCGACAAGGACCGCGCCCAAGCCCAGGCCATGTTCCAGAAAGATCTGGACGCTGTCGAGCGCGAGGCCGCCGAAGAAGCCGCCCGCCTGAGCTTCGCTCAGGCGCCCGCGTCGTCCGGCGCGCGCAAGCCGCGCAATATGGTGTAAGTAGGCCGAACTTTTTTGGCGCATCGGTCACTCAACACTCAAGCAAGACAAAACAAGGCGAAAGAGATGAACGCAACTTCGGAAAGCCGCGATGAATTTTCGGCCCAGGACGCAGTCAGGGCCGCCGAGAACCTGACCGCCCTGTGGCGCTCGGGCGGCACCTTGGGCGATGTCCTGGACATTACGGCCGACGAATGCGAGGCGCTGTATGCCTTCGGCCACACGCAGTATCAACAGGGCAAGTACTCCGACGCCTTCAAGGCCTTCGCGCAGGCCACCATCTACAACCACATGGAGCCGCGCTACCAGTCGGCGGCGGGCGCCGCGGCGCAGATGCTGGGTCGCTACGAAGATGCCCTGCGCCATCACCTGGCGGTGACGGTGATGAAGCTGGACGATCCGGCGCCCGTCTACCACTGCGCCGAGTGCCTGCTGGCGCTGGGCAAGCTGCCCGAGGCGGCCGAGA
Organism: uncultured Bordetella sp.; assembly: GCA_937881145.1. Classification (GTDB taxonomy): domain Bacteria; phylum Pseudomonadota; class Gammaproteobacteria; order Burkholderiales; family Burkholderiaceae_B; genus Bordetella. The sequence goes on along the minus strand of CALGFL010000129.1, from coordinate 1,709 downwards.
CGCTGGAGTTGGTCGCCGACATGTGCAAAGACCCGGAGCACGCCGGGCTGAAATCGCGCGCCCAAGCCTTGCTCGGGGCGCTCAAAACCAAGATGGCAGCCAAATAAGCTGCGATTTGAAAGCGGGAAACAAAAAACGTCGTTCGCCGGCATCCCGGCGGGCACCTGGAGAAAATCATGACCGGCATCACTTCCTTACCGCCCAACCTGCAGACCCTGCTGGCCGAGGCCTCCCAGCCCGGCGCCGATCTCGGCCAGATCAAGGGCAAGCTCCTGAAGGAGATCAATGCGCTCCCCCCCGAGCAGGTAGGTTCGATCCTCAAGTTCATCGCGACCCAGGGTGAAGGCCAGGATCAGAAGATGCTGGAGGTTCCCGGGTCGAACGGCAGGAAAGACGCGGGCGGCGCGAACGAGGTCATGAAAAACCTGAATGCCCAGACTGTGTCGACGGACATCTATTCCGTCATGGCCCTGATACAGAAACTCGCCCAGGAACAGCGCAACACGGCCCGCACGCTGCGCGACTCCAATATGGAGCAGCAGGTCACGCAATTAAAGAGCGCCGCGGATGAAATCCGCAACGCCGCCCAGGACCGTTTCGTGGGCGCCGTGGTGCAAAGCGCCATGCAGATCGGCAGCGGCGTGGCCTCGATCGGCGCCGGCGTCGCGTCGGCCGTGCAGGCGGGCAAGGCCGCGTCCATGGACGACTCGGGCCTCAAGCAGCAAGAGCAGAAAATCGAGAGCATGAAGGATCAATCCAAGGATTTTGCCAACAAGTCCACCAAAGAGCTCGAATCCCTGGCCAAGAACCCCTTCGTCGAACCGGAGGAACTGTCGCGGCAGGCGGCCCTGGACAAGGGCAAGCTGGACCAGATGGACAAAGACATCCTCGTCCTGCAAAAGAAGACTGCCGGCGACCAGAAGACGTTCGACATGGCGCAAGGCAACCTGCTCAAGAGCGCGGATCGCGCATCGCAGTTCGGCCAGGGCGCATCCGGCGTGCTCAACGGCATCGGCGGCATGGTCCATGCCTCCCAGGAGCGGGCGGCCGCCCTGCACGATGCGCAGAAAAGCGAGCGCGAGACCGAGGCCAAGGTCTTCGAGACCCGGTCGCAGCAGGCCAATGATTTCATGCAGCAGATGATGGACGTGATTCGCGATGTGCGCGACAAGCTCAGCGCCATCGAACAGTCCAACGTCGAGACCAACCGCGGCATCGCCCGCAACATCTGAGGAACCGGCCATGACCAGCGTCAACCTCTACGGCGGCGCGCCTCTGACGACGGCGTCCGACACGCAGACCCCCACGGTAGCCACTCAAAACCTGGGCACGCCCCAGGCTGTCGACTCCGACAAGCTGCTCGCCGAGCTGCTCAAGATGCTGGAGGGCACTCCGGAATCGCAGCAGCAAGGCGGCTCCAACGTGACCGACTCGCGCGGCGCGCCGGCCATCGATGCGCCCTCCAAGGAATTCAGCGCTTCCGACATGGTCGACCTGTTGCGCAATCTGCGCGGCAAGAGCCAGGACGCGCAGTTGCAGACCGCCCAGCACGGCCTGGAAAGCGCGCGCATCAAGTCGGAAAAGAACACCGAGCAGCAGCTCGAGAAAATCAAGGAATGGATCGACAAGTGCAAGGAAGCGGACGATAAGAGCCTGGTCTCGAAGATCTTCGGCTGGATCGGCAAGATCGTCGCGGCGATCGCCGCGAT
>CALGFL010000128.1 GCA_937881145.1 uncultured Bordetella sp. | reverse complement strand
GCTCGGCGCCCAGATCGGGGGCCGTGGCGGGACAGCCGATGTCCGCCACCAGCTTGCGCACGCGGGCCACGTCAACCGGTTCGAAGCCCGCCACGCGCGCCGACAGCTCGGCCGCCTGCACCAGGCCGCAGCCCACGGCCTCGCCGTGCAGCCACTGGCCGTAGCCCAGGCCCGATTCGATGGCATGGCCGAAGGTATGGCCCAGGTTGAGAATCGCGCGCAGGCCCGATTCGCGTTCGTCCTGGCCCACCACCTGCGCCTTGAGCTCGCAAGAGCGGCGGATGGCGTAGGACAGCGCCTCGCGGTCGAGCGCGCGCAGCCTGGCCGCGTTGGCTTCGCACCAGGACCAGAATTCGGCGTCGAGGATCAGGCCGTATTTGATGACTTCGGCCAGGCCGGCCGAGATTTCGCGCGCCGGCAAGGTCGCCAGCGCCTCGGTGTCGATCTCCACGGCCAGGGGCTGGTAGAACGCGCCGATCATGTTCTTGCCCAGCGGATGGTTCACCGCCGTCTTGCCGCCCACCGAGGAATCCACCTGCGCCAAAAGCGTGGTGGGCACCTGCACGAAGCGCACCCCGCGCATGTAGACGGCCGCGGCAAAGCCGGTCATGTCGCCGATCACGCCGCCGCCCAGCGCCACCAGCACGCAGCGGCGGTCGCAGCGGTTTTCGAGCAGGACGTCGAAGATCAGATTCAGGGTCTGCCAGTCTTTATAGGCCTCGCCGTCGGGCAGCTCGATGGTGATCACGCGCCGGCCGGTACGCGCCAGAGCCGCCTGCGCGCGCTGCGCGTACAGCGCCCCCACGGTCGGGTTGGTGACGATGGCGATGGACGTGGCGTCGGCGGGGATGCTGGCGTCGAGCCGGTCGAGCCGGCCCGCGCCGATGTGGATGGGATACCGCCCGCCGGGGGTATCGACGTGGACTACGGTCGTCATGAAGCGATCTCGATATTGTTCAGCCGGGTCAGCACGTGCTTGACCACGGCGTTGACCGAAGAGGCGCCGGTGTCGATGATCACATGTGCCACTTCGGTGTAGAGCGGATCGCGCGCGGTCATCAGCTGGTGCAGGGTGCCGCGCGGGTCAGGCGTGGCCAGAAGGGGCCGGTTGCGGTCGCGCGAGGTGCGGCGAAACAGCTCGTCCAGGGTGGCGCGCAAATAGACCACCAGGCCGCGCTCGCGCAGCAGGCTGCGGCTCTGCTCTGCCAGTATGGCGCCGCCGCCGGTGGCCAATACGATGTCGCGCCGTTCAGTACACTCTTGCAGGGTCTGGGCCTCGCGCCGGCGGAATCCGGCCTCGCCTTCGATCTCGAAAATCACCGGCACGCGCACGCCGCAGCGCGCCTCCAGTTCATGATCCAGATCGACGAATTCGCGCCCCAGCATCCGGGCCAGGCCGCGGCCGATGGTGGTCTTGCCCGCACCCATCATGCCCACCAGGAAGAGCGGCCGGCCGTCGGCCAGGCAGGCGGGCGGGTTGACGAGGCAGGGCGCGCCGGATTCGCACGACACGTCGGGCTCGGGCGCCCCGTCGGAATTCACTTGCCTATTCATGGTTGCAATTATCCCATTGCCGCGCCAGTTGTGTGGTTACCACAGCCCGGACTATTTGTTACAGCACCCGGACGCCCCCCGCCCGAACTGAATTGAGATCAAAAGTAAAATCGCCGCGATGCGCACCCGACAAAATTCCTCCAAGCAAGATCCGCAACCCGTAGCGGGCACCCCCTGGATCCTGCGATTCATCTTCAAGGCCGTTCTTTTCTTCGGCGGCCTGGGCCTTTGCGGCGTGCTGCTGGCTTCCATGGCTATGGCCCTGGCCTGGCCCAATCTGCCCGACCTGCACGCCATGACCGACTACCGGCCGCGCATACCGCTGCGCGTATACACGGCCGACAACACGCTCATCGGCGAGTTCGGCGAGGAGCGCCGCGACGTGCTGCGCTTCTCGGAAATTCCCGACCTCATGAAGGCGGCGGTGCTTTCGGCCGAGGACGACCGCTTCTACCAGCACGGCGGCGTGGACTGGACGGGCGTGATCCGTGCGGCGGTCACCAATCTGGTCAAGGATTCCAAGGCGCAGGGCGCCAGCACCATCACCATGCAGGTGGCGCGCAATTTCTATCTCTCGTCCGAGAAGACCTATTCGCGCAAGTTCTACGAACTGCTGCTCACCTTCAAGATCGAATCGCAGCTCAGCAAGGACCAGATCCTCGAGCTGTACATGAACCAGATCTACCTGGGCCATCGCGCCTATGGTTTCGCTGCCGCGGCGCGCACCTATTTCGGCAAGAAGCTGTCCGAGCTCACGCCGGCCGAGGCCGCCATGCTGGCGGGCATTCCCAAGGCCCCGTCGCGCTTCAATCCGCTGTCCAACCTGAACCGCGCCGAGGTCCGCCAGCATTACGTGCTGGGCCGCATGCTGGCCCTGGGCTACCTGACCCAGCCCGAATACCAGGCCGCGATGACCCAGAAGATCGTGACGCGCTCGAGCGCCGGGACGGCTCCGGGCACCTTCCAGGTGCACGGCGAATACGTGGCCGAACTGGCCCGCCAGCTGCTCTACAACATCTACCACGACGACCTGTACACGCGCGGCATCAATATCTACACCACCGTGCGGGCCAAGGACCAGCAACTGGCCTACGAGTCGCTGCGCAACGGCGTGCTGGACTACACGCGCCGCGCGCCCTACCCCGGCCCGGAAGAAGACATCGACCTGCCGGCCGGCATCGAGCAAAACCCGCAGAAGCTCGACGACATCATCGACGCCGTGATCGAGAAGTACCCCGACAGCGGCGACGACCTGCTGACCGGCGTGGTGCTTTCGGCCAGCCCCACCGAAATCAAGATCGCGCGCAGCTCCAAGGAAATCATCACCGTCAACGACAAGAAGGCACTGTCGACCGTGGCGCGCGCGCTGGGCGACAAGGCCAAGCCCGATGTGCGCATCAAGCGCGGTTCGGTGGTCTATGTGCACAAAGACCCCGAGGGCAACTGGGAAGTGATCAACTACCCCGCCGTGCAGGCCGCCTTCGTGGTGCTCGCGCCCAAAGACGGTTCCATCCGCGCCATGGTGGGCGGCTTCGACTTCTATCGCGGCAACTTCAACCGCGTGACACAGGCCTGGCGCCAGCCCGGTTCGAACATCAAGCCCTTCATCTATGCCGCCGCGATCGAGCGCGGTTTCTCGACCGCCACGCAGATCTCCAACGAGCCGTTCTTCCTGACGGCCGCGCAGACGGGCTCCAAGGCCTGGGCGCCCAAGAACTACGGCGACGAATACGAGCCCATGCTCACGCTGCGCCAGGCGCTGTACAAGTCCATGAACATGGTCACGGTGCGCATCATGCAGGCCATCGGCCCGTCGTACGCGCAGCAATACCTGACGCGCTTCGGCTTCGACAAATCGCGCCAACCGGCCGTGCTGCCCATGGCGCTGGGCGCGGGCACGGTGACGCCGCTGCAGCTGGCCGCCGCCTATTCGGTGTTCGCCAACGGGGGCTTTCGCGTCACGCCCTACCTGATCGATCACGTCACCGACAGCGACGGCAAGACGATCATGCAGGCCAAGCCCGCCCAGGCTGGCGACGAATCGATCCGCGCAATCGACCCGCGTGTCGACTACATCATGAACAACCTGCTCGAAGGCGTGGCCACCTACGGCACGGGTGCCCGCGCCCACGCGGTGCTCAAGCGCACCGTGGCCGGCAAGACGGGCACCACCAACGATTCGATGGACGCCTGGTTCTCCGGCTATACCTCGGGTCTGGAAGCCACGGCCTGGCTGGGTTACGACCAGCCCAAGTCGCTGGGCGCGCGCGAAACCGGCGGCGGTGTGGCGCTGCCGATCTGGCTGGGCTACATGCAGGAAACGGTCAAGGACTTGCCCATGCCGACACCGCGCACCAAGCCCGATGGCGTTATCGAAGCGAACAACGAGCTGTATCTTTCGGATTATCCGCCCGGCCAGTCCGTGGCCTCGCTAGGCCTGGGCGGCAATCCACAAGCTGCGGCGGCAGGCGCCGCGGCGACGCCGGCGCAGCCGGATTCGCTGGGCGACTTCCTGAACAATCTGGCGGGCAGCAGCAAGGTCGGCCACTGATCGCTTTTGAATGAGCGAACCCGGCAGTGCCGGGTTCGCTTGCCTGCCGGGCCGCGCCTGAGAAATCAAAGATGCACGGTCAGGGGCGCATCGGCCGCCGCGGAGCAGATTTGCGACAAGGCCTCGGGCAGGGTCGGGCCGCCGCGCGTGTCGTTCCAGCTGCGGCCGTCGTAGCGGTAATGAAAGCCGCCGCTGAGCGCCGCCACCCAGATTTCGCGCATGGGCGCCTGGGAATTGACCACGACATGGATGTCGTTGTCGAAAACCAGGGTCAGCACGTGGCCGCTGCGGCTGGTTTCGATGTCGAGGTCGGTCGCGCAGGCCCAGTCGTCGGCCTGGCTTTCGATGCTATCGAGTACCTGGTCGACCAGGGCAAGGAATTCGGTTTCGGTCATAATCCAACATGCCATCGATTACGGAGTCTTCTGTGCATTTCGCGCACTCGGCACGCAGCCTTTCCATCTCTCGCATTGTAGCCATGCTGGCCGTCTGCGGCGTATTGGCGGCCTGCGGCTACAAAGGCCCGCTGTATCTGCCGGGCAGCCCGCAGGACCATCACCGGCCGGCGCCGCCGCCCGCCCTCAAGCAAGGCGAGAGCGCCACGCCGGCGGCGCCCGCCCCCAATGGCGCCCGGCCCGCCCAACCCGTACCTGATCTGTTCCAGCAATGACCCCCCCTGCAATCCACGCCGAATTGACCGGCCATCCGCATTTTCATTACCGCGAGGGCGTGCTGCATGCCGAAGGCGTGCCGCTGGACAAGCTGGTGGCCGGGCTGGGTACGCCGCTCTATGTGTATTCGCGCGCCGCGCTGGGCGCTGCCCTGGAGGCCTACCAGCAGGCCATAGGCAATCGCGCGGTGCTGGTCTGCTATGGCATGAAGGCCAATTCCAACCTGGCCGTGCTGGGCGAGTTCGCCCGCCTGGGCGCGGGCTTTGACATCGTGTCCGGCGGCGAGCTGGCGCGCGTGCTGGCCGTCGGCGGCGATCCGTCCAAGGTGGTGTTCTCGGGCGTGGGCAAGCAGGCCTGGGAAATGCGCGCGGCCATCGAGGCCGACGTGAAGTGCTTCAACGTCGAATCGCAAGACGAGCTCTATCGCCTGTCGGACGTGGCCCAGGACATGGGCCGGCGCGCGCGCGTGTCGCTGCGCGTGAACCCCGACGTGGATGCGCAGACTCACCCCTATATTTCCACGGGGCTCAAGGAAAACAAGTTCGGCATCGCCATCGAGGACGCGCCCGAGGCCTATCGCATCGCGGCCGGCCTGCCGGGGCTGCAGGTGGTGGGCGTGGACTGCCACATCGGTTCGCAGCTCACCGATATCAGTCCGTATTTCGACGCGCTGGAAAAGCTGATCGATCTGATCGATGCGCTGAAGGCTTCGGGCATTGCCATCGAGCATCTGGATCTGGGCGGCGGCCTGGGCATCCGTTATACCGACGAGGTGGTGCCTTCGCCCAAGGCGCTGCTCGATCACGTGTTCGAACGCCTGGCCGCGCGCGGCTACGGGCATTTGCATCTGGTGCTGGAGCCGGGCCGCTCGCTGGTGGGCAATGCCGGGGTGCTGTTGACCACGGTGCACTATCTGAAGCATGCGCAGGCGCGCAATTTCGCCATCGTCGACGCGGCCATGAACGATCTGCTGCGGCCTTCGCTGTACACGGCCTGGCACGGTCTGCGCGCGGTGCGGCCGCGTTCGGGCGAGGCCCGCATGTACGACGTCGTGGGGCCGGTATGCGAAAGCGGCGACTGGCTGGCCAAGGAGCGCGAGCTGTGCGTGCGGCAAGGTGACGTGCTGGCGCTGGAGTCGGCGGGAGCTTATGGCATGACCATGGCCAGCAACTACAACTCGCGGCCGCGGCCGGCTGAGGTCATCGTGGATGGCGAGAAGTATTACGTGGTGCGCCAGCGCGAGTCGATCGCGGATGTGATGCGGGGCGAGTCTACGTTGCCGTAGTTGTTCTTGGGTGTTTGTTGTTTGTTATTTGAGTTCTTAAGACGTCCGTCTGGGCCGTATAGCCCGGCCGGCTCCGAAGCGTCGGGTTTGGGCGCCGCCTTAGGCGCCCAAAGTCCCTGCGGGACTGCCCCGACGCTTAAGTCGCTCGGCCGGGCTATACGGCCCAGACGGACTACATCGGGGCTTAATTACAGCCCGCCGTACGAATGCAGCCCTGACAGGAACATGTTCACGCCCAGGAAGGCGAAGGTGGTCACCAAGAGGCCTACCAGCGCCCACCAGGCGGCCATGCTGCCGCGCAGGCCTTTCATCAGTCTCATGTGCAGCCAGGCGGCGTAGTTCAGCCACACGATCAGGGCCCAGGTTTCCTTCGGGTCCCATTGCCAATAGGTGCCCCAGGCATCGGCGGCCCAGAGCGCCCCCAGCACCGTGGCCACGGTAAAGAAGGCGAAGCCCACCGCGATGGAGCGGTACATGAGGTCGTCGAGCACTTGCGGCGCGGGCAGCGCGCGGGCCAGGCGGCCATTGGGGAAGTGCTGCCTGACCAGGTAGGCGCAGGCCACCATGGCCGATAGCGAGAACGAGCTGTAGCCGATGAAGTTGGCCGGCACGTGCAGCTTCATCCACCAGCTTTGCAGGGCTGGTATCAAAGGCTGTATCTGCCAGGCATCGCGCGTGAGCGCATACCAGAGCAGAAAGCCGATGGCCGCCGAGATCACCAGCAGCACGAAGCCGCCCAGCGCGCGCGTGGCGTAGCGGCGCTCGTAGTACAGGTAGAAGAGCGCGGTGATGAGCGAGAACAGCACGAAGACTTCGTACAGGTTGCTCACCGGAATGTGGCCCAGGCCGGGGCCCATGAGATGGCTCTCGCGCCAGCGCACCAGCATGCCGGTCAGGCCTGCGAAGACGGCGCCCCAGGTGCAGGCCGTGCCCAGCCACGCGCAGGTCGGACTGAAGAAGCCCAGCCAGTAGCAGACCGTGGCCAGGATGAAGAGCGCGCTCATCCACAGGATGGCCGACTGCGAGGACAGGAGGTACTTGAGCAGGAGGTCGTGCTCGGCGCGCGACAGGTCGTGGCCGTAGAGCGCGACGGCCAGGCCCGCGGCCAGGCCGCAGGCGATCAGGAGCACGCGCAGCGGGCGCCACAGCCAGCCCAGCCAGGTCAGCACCGGCACGCCGGCGCACAGGATGAGCTTCTCGTAGTAGTCCATCGAGCTGCCGTGGTGCGCGAGCGTCCAGCCCGCGCCGGCCGCGAGCGCCAGGAAGAACACGATGTCGGAAATGTCGGGGCGGCCGCGATGCGGGCGGCCGTCGCCGCTGGCGAGCGGCACGACCGGCCAAAGGGAGGACGAAGTCGAAGAGTCGGTGGTCATGCTTGCCCTCGCTTGTGAGCATGCGGTGCCGGGTCCGCCGTCGTGGCGGCCGCGCGCAGCCGCTCGAACTCCTGGTCGAAGTCGAGTGTACGCCGCTGCGTGGTCATCGCGGCCAGCACCGTGCTGCCGCCCTCGGCGGGCTGCACCCAGGCCCAGATGCGCCGGTCGCGCAGGTAGAACATGGTGAAGATGCCGGTGATCAGCAGCAGCGCGCCCAGTACAACGCCATATTCGCCGGGGTTGCGCGTGATTTGAAAGACGCTGGCCTGCACCTGTTTGAAATCGTCCAGTTCGTAGATGACCGGCGCCGGATAGCGCGCCAGGTCCGACAAGGCCGCGACGGCCAGGCGCGTCCACCGGGCCTGCGCTTGGGTGCGCGGCGCGGCAGGCAGGCCGTCGCGCTGGCGCGCCAGGTCGTTCAGTTCGGCCATGCTGGCCCCGATCAGGCGCACCACCATGTCGGCTGCGTGCTTGAGTTGACCGGACGGCGTGTTGGCTTGCAGCACGTCGGCCACGCCTTGCAGGCCGCCGCCCGCAAAGGTGTCGAGCGCGTGCTGGGCGGCGGCTTGCAAGGCCGTCGCATCGGCCGGCGACGACGTGCCGGCGGCTGCGAAGCGCTGCGCGGCGGCGCGCCGCATCGCGGGATCGGCCAGGGCCGCGCGCAGGCGCGCGAATCCCGCCATGGCGCCCTGCGCGTCCGCGGGAACGCGCACGTAGCGATACGCACCGTCGTCGCCCTGCACGCCGACCAGGAAAACCGATGCGCCGTCCAGCGTGACGGGGGCCATGTAATTGCGGAACATGTGCGACTGCCCGGCTGCGTCGGTCAAGCGGTATTCGATGCTGGGGCCGATGTTGCGCAGGTTTTCGTTCTTCTTGCCGGCGGCGCTGCCGGTGACCGAAGCCAGCTCTTTGCCCAGCGATTCGTGACCGACCGGCGCGCCGCCCGACATGTTCTCGACATTGATGACGCGCAGCGCGGCCAGATCCATATGCAGCGTATCGGGCGGCGCATGGCCGCCCTGCTGCGCCACGGCCGCGCCGGCGGCGGCGGGGTCCACCGCCAGCGATTTGCCTATCGTGCCCTGCACCGTGGCGCCCTGCGCCAGCACGCCCTTCAGGGGGTAGGCCGCCAGCGTCACGTGGCTGCCGCCGTCGTCGAAGCTCGACTGGTACACCGTGATGCCCTTGTAGCGCAGCGGATGATTGACTTCGATGGTGGCGGGAAAGTGCTTGCCGGTCGCCGGATCGGTGACTTCGACCTGGCTGGCGAAACGGCTGGGCATGCCGGTGGAGTAATAGTCCACCACAAAATGCTTGAGCCGCAGCGTAAAGGGCAGCGGCTGCACCAGCGCGCCGTCGCCCACCGTCACCACCGCCGAAGACGTCTGCCCCCCCTCGGGCACCAGGATATTGCCGCGAAAGCTCGGATTGCGCGGCGACAGCCGGCCGCTGGCCGGCACGTCGGCGATCATCATGTTGCCCACCACGGGCTGCTTGCCGCCCAGCCACATCTGCATGCGCAGCGACATGTCGCTGTCGACCAGTCCGCCCAGGCAGATGATGATCATTGCCGCGTGCGCGCAGATATAGCCCAAGTGGTTGGCGCTGCCCTTCTTGGCCGCCACCATCAGTCCGGCCGCGTCGCGGCGCACGCGCACGGCGTAGCCCTGGCTCTTGAACAGCTTGCACAGGGCCTGGGCGGCAGGCTCCGTCGCCATGGCGTAGCGCGTTTCGAAGCGATGCGGAAAAGCGCGCAGGCTGTCGGCGCGCGCATACTCGCGAAAAGACCGGGCATCGCGCAGCATGCGTGGCGCATTGCGCGTGAGGCAGATCGAGGTGGACACGATCAGAAAGGCCATGATCAGCAGGAACCAGCCGCTGTTATAGACGCGCCACAGCGAGAAACGGTCGAACACCTCGAACCAGAACGGGCCGAACTGGTCGATGTAGGAACTGTCGGGGCTGTTCTGCGGCAGCACCGTGCCCACGATGCTGGCTACGCAGAGAATGCCCAGCAGGCTGACGGCAAAACGCATCGAGCCCAGGAGCTCGAAAAACGCGCTCAAAATCTGACGCGGGACGGGGCGGGAAGACGCACGGCTCATCATGTCGAGGGACAGCATACCGCTGCCGTGCTGACGGCGAACTGCCGGGCACGCAAGCGCAAGGCGCCAAATCGTACAATGGGGGATACCCGGCTGCCTCGGGATGAAATACTTCGCTGCAGCCCCTCATCCGCCCTCCACCTAGGCATCCGACGTGTCCCTACTTCATCGCGCTTCGTTCTTCGTGTCGGCGGCCCGGCTGGACCAGCTGCCGCCCCTCGGCGCGCCGGAAGTCTGCTTCGTGGGCCGCTCCAACGCCGGCAAGTCCTCGGCCATCAACGTGCTGTGCAACCAGAAGCGCCTGGCCTTCTCCAGCAAGACGCCCGGCCGCACGCGCCTGATCAATCTCTTCGGCCTTCCCGATCCGCTCGATCCGGACGGGCAGCTGGGCTTTCTGGTCGACCTGCCGGGCTACGGCTACGCCTCGGTGGCCCATCGCGAGAAAGAGGCCTGGGCCGACATTCTGGGCGGCTATCTGCGCGACCGCGCGTCGCTGGCCGGCATCGTGCTGCTGCTGGACATCCGCCGCGGCGTGACCGATCTGGACCGGCGCCTGTCCGGTTTCATCGCGCCCACGGGCCGGCCCGTACTGGCGCTGCTCACCAAGGCCGACAAGCTGCCCTACGGCCAGCGCATACGGGCCGTGCAGGCCGTGCGCAAGGAACTCGCCGACATCGGCCAGCTCAACGCCATTCCTTTTTCTTCCACCGATCGCATCGGCCTGCCTGAAGCCACGCTGGCCGTCGAGAACTGGATTTCCCCGCAGGTCGTGCCATGACTGAACATCTCGTTTCCGCCGGCTATCCCACCGCCCGCCCCCGCCGTCTGCGCCGCGACGACTTCCCCCGCCGCCTCGTGCGCGAGACCAAGCTGTCCGTCGACGATCTGATCTATCCCGTGTTCGTGGCCGAGGGCAAGGGCCTTTCCCAGCCCGTGCCCTCGCTGCCGGGCGTGGTGCGCTATTCGCTCGACACCTTGCTGCCGGTGGCCGAAGAATGCGTGGCGCTGGGCATTCCGGTGATGGCGCTCTTTCCCGTGATCGACCCCGCCCTCAAGACGCCCGACGGCATCGAGGCCGCCAATCCCAACGGCCTCATACCGACCGTGGTGGCGCAGCTGAAGAAGCGCTTCCCCGAGCTGGGCGTGCTCACCGACGTGGCGCTGGACCCTTACACCAGCCACGGCCAGGACGGCCTCATCGACGAGCGCGGCTACGTGCTCAACGAACCCACCATCGAGGTTCTGGTCAGGCAGGCCATGGTGCAGGCGCAAGCCGGCGTGGACATCGTCGCCCCCAGCGACATGATGGACGGCCGCGTCGGCGCCATCCGCCAGGCGCTCGAAAAAAGGCAGTTCATTCACACGCGCATCATGGCCTATTCGGCCAAGTACGCCAGCGCCTTCTATGGTCCCTTCCGCGACGCGGTGGGCTCGGCATCCAACCTGGGCAAGTCCGACAAACAGGCCTATCAGATGGATCCGGGCAACATCGACGAGGCCCTGCGCGAAGTGGCGGCCGACCTCGCCGAGGGCGCCGACATGGTGATGGTCAAGCCCGGCATGCCCTATCTGGACGTGGTGCGCCGCGTGAAGGACGCCTTCGGCGTGCCCACCTTCGCCTACCAGGTGAGCGGCGAATACGCCATGATCAAGGCCGCCGCCGGCAACGGCTGGCTGGATCACGACAAGGTGATGATGGAAGCCCTGCTGGGATTCAAGCGCGCCGGCGCCGACGGCATCCTCACGTATTTCGCGATTGAGGCGGCCAGGCTGCTCACGCGGGCTTGAGCACGTCGCTCACGTCGCGCCTATTTGCTTGCTTTGACCACGTCCAGCGTAGCAATAAAACGCCCGGCATCCTGGTAGCCGATGACTCGCGCGGCCAGTTCGCGCCCGCCAGGCGCGAAGAAAACGATGCCCGGCGGACCGAAAAGCCTGAAGCGCTTGAGTAGCGCGCGATCGGCGGCGTTGTTGCCCGTGACGTCGGCGCGCAGCAGCAGCATGCGGTCCATGCGTGCGGCGACAGAAGCATTGCTGAAGGTATAGCGCTCCATCTCGCGGCACGACACGCACCAGTCGGCGTAGAAATCCAGCATGGCCGGCTTGCTGCTGCCGGCGAGCGCGGCATCGAGCTCGGCCACGCTGTGCACGGCGGTGAACGCCGGCTGCCGCGCCTTGCCGGCTTGCCCTGCAGCCTGCGCCGATCCCTGCAGACGCGCCGGCGCGCTCAGTTGCGACAAGGGCTGCAGCACGTCGCGCCCGCCGCTGGCCGCGCCCACCAGCCAGACCAGGCCCGCCAGCGCGAGCAGCACTCCCAGGCCCTTGGCGAACAGGCGTCCCACGCCGGCTTGGGCCGGCAACGCATCGAAGGCACGCAGCATCACGGCGCTCACGATGGCAAGAAACGCCCAGCCCAGCATCTGCGTCCAGCCCGCCAGCACCGGCGTGAGCATCCACCAGGCCGTGGCCAGAAGAAGCATGCCGAAAAGACGCTTGATCGACTCCATCCACGGCCCCGTGCGCGGCAGCAAGGCGCCCGCCGAGCCGCCCACGGCCAGGAGCGGCACGCCCATGCCCCAGGCCAGCGCGAACAGCGCCGAGCCGCCCAGCAGCACGTCGCCCGTGCGCGAGATGTAGAGCAAAGCCCCCGCCAGCGGCGCAGCCACGCACGGCCCCACGATCAGCGCCGACACGGCGCCCATCATCAAGGCGCCCGTATGGCGACCGCCCGGCATGCGATTGGCCCAGGCGCTCAGGCCCGCCTGCGCCTGCGTCGGCACCTGGAAAACATAGACGTCGAACATGGCCAGGGCCAGCAGCGCAAGCAGCAACGCGAATATGCCCAACGCCCAGGGCGTCTGCAGCCAGGCGGCCAGACCGGCGCCGGACAGGCCGGCCGCCACGCCCAGCGCGGTATAGACCACCGACATGCCCAGCACATACGCCGCCGCCAGTCCCAGGCCGCGCCAGCGCGAAGGCCGCGCCGCGCCGCCCAGCACCAGGGCCGATACGATGGGAATCATGGGCAACACGCAAGGCGTGAACGACAGCAGCAGGCCCAGCAGCAGAAACACGCCTGCCGTCTTGAGCCAGCCCAGACCGCCCAGGGCTTGCGCCAGGCCGGTATCGCCGGCCTGCAATAATGCGCCCAGGGCGGGGGCGCGCGCGGACGCCGCAGCAGACGCGGAAGACGGGTCGTTGGAAGCGCCGGATGCGATGGATGGCGCAGCCTGCGGCGTATCGATGCCCTCGCCACGCGCCATGGGCGCCGACAGGCCAAGACTGCCCGCGCTGCTTGCCGGCGGCATGGACACGCCCCCCGCGCTTGCCGGCGGCGACGACGCGTCCGCATCACCCGCCCGCGGCAGATCCACGCCCGCCACGGCATAGCCGCCGGCAACGGGCTTCAAAGCCACGGCATGATCCATGGGCGGGTAGCAGATGCCCGCCTCGGCGCAGCCCTGGTTGGTCACGGTCAGTACCCAAGGCCCCGCCGCGCCCGGCTTGAGCGGCACGCGGACATCCAGATCGTGGTGATAGACCTCCATGTCCTGGTCGAAGACCGGATCGTGCTTGATCTCGCCCTTGGGGTACACCGCCGCGCCCAGCCATTGCGCTTGGCCGGCGGCGGCAGCCAGCGCAAACCGTTCGCGGTACAGGTAATAGCCCGGCGCCACGCGGTAATGGAGCACCAGCATGTCCGGCGCGGCCATCTTCGCCTGCAGCACGAAGGCCTGCTCGGGCGGCAAGAAGTCGGATTCGCCCTGCGCCGCCGCGCCGCGCCAGCCCGATAGCGCCAGCCACAGCACGCACAGGGTCAGCCACGCGAGTCGTTTCATCAATTTCAATGCCATTGCACCCGCGTCTGCCGGCGCACCCAATCGAGGTACGAATCCAGGCCGTCCTGCGTGTCCACCACCAGCACCTCCGGCACTTCATAGGGATGGAGCTTGGCCAGGGCCTGCACCACTTCGTCCTGCCGGGCGCGGGTCGTCTTGATCACGAGGGGGACTTCCTCGGTCCGCTCGACCTTGCCCTGCCAGGAATAGATCGATGTCATGGGCGCGCCCATATTGACGCAAGCCGCCAGGCCGCCGTCGACCAGGACCGTGGCAATGCGCTCGGCCAACGTGGCATCGGGCGCGTTGCTCAATATCAGCACGACATCGTCGTCGTTTTCGCTTGTTCTCATGGACAGCTTCCAAAACCCAATCAGGCCGAAGCCCTCATTCTAAGGCCGCTGAGACCATGGCTGTGGACAGGCTCGCGGCATCCCGCAGGGCATGGCGATGCCCTGCGGCATGTGCGCTATTGCACGTTCCAGCGAAAGGCCGCGGAGGCGTGTCCGGAAATATTGACGTTCTTTTGCTGCTCTTGATGCTTGTACGCGACGTGCAGCGTGTAGACCCCCGGCGGCAGCTTCACCAGCATGAACGGCCCTTGCGAGACGGCTTCGAGCACTTTCGTGCCATCGCGTTTGATGATGCTGACGTGCACGTCGGCGATGAATTCGCCGCCCACGCCCGAGAACTGCAAGGCCAGCGGCCAGTTCGGCGCTTCGCGCTCGAATGCCTGCTCTTCGTCCTGCCCCACCCCGCCGGACGTATAGCTGATCTGGCCACGCGAATAGATCGTGGGCAGGCCGTCCGTCTGCGCGTACGCAGTAGTCATGAACCCGGCGACGGCAAGCGCCATCGCCGCCACTGTTCCAGCCATTCGACCGCTCGGTTTTTTCATTGCTCTTCTCCCACAGGTGCCGGCCGCTGTTCAACTGCACGACGCTGTTCCGATGATGATGAGCGGCCTGGAATATTTTTTATTTTCGCGCGAAGCCGGGCGTTCTGCAAAAAAACGGGCCGGGTTATGCAACCCGGCCCGTCTCATGCTTTGCTCTTGCCTTGCGCGATTACTCGGCGCTGGTTTCGGCTTCCTGGGGTTCCGGACGGTCGACCAGTTCCATGAAGGCCATGGGAGCATTGTCGCCCTGGCGGAACCCCATCTTCAGCACACGGGTGTAGCCGCCGTTGCGGGTGGCGTAGCGCGGACCGATTTCGGCGAACAGCTTGATGACGGCATCGCGATCGCGCAGGCGGGCGAAAGCCAGGCGCTTGTTCGCCAGGGTGGGCTGCTTGCCCAGGGTGATCAGGGGTTCGATGACGCGGCGTAGTTCTTTCGCCTTGGGCAGCGTGGTCTTGATCGCTTCGTGCTGAATCAGCGAAACGGCCATGTTGCGGAACATGGCAAGACGGTGGCTGCTGGTGCGGTTGAGTTTGCGCAGACCATTACCGTGACGCATGGTGTATTTCCTTTTTCTGAATCTACATGATGACTTTTTGGGTCATCGGGTTGTTCGGCTCTTCTATCTGCCTATTAGGCAGCGGTCCGATGGAAAGGGGCTTGCTAATGCTAACTGCAAAACAATCTTTCTTTAGCCGCCGAGGCTGCCCTGCGGAATTCCGATGCTCGCCGCTTCCGCGTCTGTGCTTCGGATTCCTCCGGGGTCCTCGGCTCGCGACAATCGCTTGCCGCGGTGCACTGCTACTTCTGCTGCTTACGGGCGCTCGAGGCCCAGGGGGGGCCAGTTCTCGAGCTTCATGCCCAGGGTCAGGCCGCGTGCGGCCAGGACTTCCTTGATCTCGTTGAGCGACTTGCGGCCCAGGTTAGGCGTCTTGAGCAGCT
>CALGFL010000127.1 GCA_937881145.1 uncultured Bordetella sp. | reverse complement strand
ACGGCAGCTACCCCACGGAGCTTTCCGGCGGCCAGCAGCAGCGCGTGGCCATCGCCCGCGCGCTGGCCATGAAACCCAAGCTCATGCTGTTCGACGAGCCGACCTCGGCGCTGGACCCGGAACTGGTCAGCGAAGTGCTCGCCGTCATGCGCGATCTGGCCGCGAGCGGCATGACCATGATCGTGGTCACCCACGAACTGGGTTTCGCGCGCGAGGTCGCCAACCGCGTGGTGTTCATGGACCACGGCACCCTCATCGAAACCGGCACGCCCGACCAGGTTCTGGGCAATCCCGAGCACCCCCGCACCCGGGAGTTCATCAACGCCGTGCTGGCCTGACGCGCCACCCGCAATCGCCCCGCACGGCGTCACACTCACACCGCCTTCCCACGCAACGCTCGCAAGGAACAACACCATGAAAAAACTGACCGCCCTTCCCCTCGCCCTGGCCTGCGCCGGCCTCTTCGCCGCTTCGGCCTCGGCCGCCGACCTGCCCGCCCACATCCAACAGTCCGGCAAGCTGGTGGTCGCCACCCAGCCCAACTACCCGCCCATCGCCTACAAGGATCTGGCCACCGGCCAGTACACCGGCCTGGACATCGACATGGGCACGGCCATCGCCAAGCAGCTGGGCCTGAAGATCGAATGGCAGGAAACCTCTTTCGTGCAGGCGTTCAGCTCGCTGGCCACCGGCCGCGTCGACATGGCCATGATCGGCATCACCGACACGAAGGAGCGCGAAAAGACCGTCGACTTCGTCGACTACATGCAAAGCGGCCCGCAATTCTTCACTCAGCAGGCCAACGCCGCCAAATACCCGAACATCGAGGCGCTCTGCGGCGCCAAGGTGGGTGCCAGCCGCAGCACCAATTGGCCCGGCCAGATCGCCGCCTGGAGCAAGACCCACTGCGAAGCCCACGGCAAGCCGGCCATCGTGGTGACCGGCACCGAAGGCTCGGTCGACGCCCGCACCCAGCTCAAGAGCGGCCGCATCGATGCCGCCGTCCAGGGCTCGGAATCGCTGCCCTACTTCCAGAAGCTCGAGCCCAACACCTATGCGCTGATCGGCGCGCCCATCGCCACCGAACCCACCGGCATCCCGATCTCCAAGACGCAGCCCAAACTGCGCGACGCCGTGCTGCAAGCGCTCAAGACCCTGCAGTCCAACGGCACCTACGACAAGATCCTCGCCAAATACGGCCTGCAATCGACCACCCTGCCCGCCGCGGTCAACCAGGCGAAAGACTGAGTTAAATTCTCCAGCCACCGGCCGTTAAGAGATAAGAGCAATCTCGGCGGCCGAATCGCAGCTCAGGCGCGCCAGGGGTAATGCATGATCGCCGTCGCCGCCTTGGGCGCACCCGTCCTGGCACCAACACAAGCCGTACAGACCGCTTCCAGCACTTTTGCTGGAAGCGCTTTGTCGCAGGCAGCCGTTTCCTCGCAGACCGCACCCGACTCGACTACCGTTTCAATCACCGGCATCCAGTCGGTGACGCCGCCGACCTATACCATTCCCGCGCCGCAACCGGTCTGGGAAAACAATGCGGTGGACGGCATCAGCAAGGCCATGGCGCAGAATTTCCCGGCGCCGACGCTCTCGGGGCGTCTGCAGGGCCTGGGCCGGCTCATGCTGCAGCAATTGGGTGGCGGCGAGAACGATTTCTCGCAATCGGTATACCTGCCCTCCACCAATGCGGTACCCAGCGCCACGCTGGCAAGCGCGATGCAGTCCGCCCTGCATACGGGGGCCGACAACCAGATTTCGCTCGAAGTCACCCTGCGCGACGGCGCCAAGGTGCAGCTCACGCTCGGCGATCAGAGCAACGGTCTCGCGGCCGCCATCGCGGTCACCGGCGGCGCGCTGAGCGACGCGGACCGCTCGGCCCTGTTGAAGATGGCCGGCGGCTTCCAGCAAGCCATCGACGGCCTGACCTCGTCCGGCCAGCCCACGCTCGCCCTGGACGGGCTCGTGCAGCAGTTCGACGCCAGCGTGTTTGCCTCGGTCGAACTGCATGCGTCCGTCGACGCCACCGGGCAAGGCGCGCAGACCGTGGATTTTCACATCGATGGCACGCAGCGTTCGGTGCGGACGAGCGGCCCGTTGGGTTCCATGCAGATCAGCGTGAACACGTCCAACGCCGCCATCCTGGGCAGCGCCAGCCAGCAGGCCCAGGCGATCAGCAATTACCAGCAGCAGTTCGCCGCCCAAGGCACGCGCGGACACGGCAATGCGCAGCTCATCGCCATGTTCTCGTCGGCCTTCCAGTCGCTCAACAGCCACTACGGCGCGACGGCTTCCCGCACTTGGCCGCAGTCGCCCGTGCTCGGCGAGGCGGCCCACAGCGTGATGACCGGCCTGGCCGACTTCAGCGCCACGCTGACGCAGGCCACGCAGCCGGTCAATCCCATGCAGCCGGGCGAGGTGGACAGCTACTCGTACCAGGTTTCGCAGAACACCACTGTGCAAAGCCGCGGCCGATACGACTACACGATCACGCAAACGCAGCAGTCCCGGCTGCAGGCCAGCTTTCACGCGCCGCTGCAGGCCGGCGGCCCGCTCGCGCTCGACGGCAGCAAGGCATCGCAAAACTATTACTACGATCAGATCAACGACAGCGCGCAGAGCCAGGCGACGATCAGCTATATCGACGGCGCGCTGGCGCAGGCGACCTTGAGCCAGTCCGCCAGCGCGTCCTTGCACCTGCAAAAATACGTGATGGGCGATCTGGTGGAGGACATCACCACGCCCAGCCGGCAATCATGGTCGAAGAACCTGCTGGATCTCATCAATAACGCGCAGCAGGACCCGGGCACCTCGCAGGCGGTGCTGAACAACATCCACAGCCTGATCGGCCTGCCGACCAGCCCGGCCCAGCTGGCCGGCAAGATCGGCTAGGCCCTCGCGCGATGCGCTACGGCACGCACCGCGCCAGCATGCTTTCAAAAGCATCGAAAATGCGCTGCACATAGGGGTTCTTGAAACCGAGCACCGGATCGTCCGGGTTTTCGAGATGCACCAGCATGGTGGCATTGGCCTCGAACACCAGCACGCGTCCGTCGGGCAGCAGCGAAAAATCCACGCCGCAATAGTCCAGGTCCAAATGCTTGCCGATCTCGCACAGCGCAACCCAGGCCGCGGGCCCCAAGGCTCGCTGCGGATCGTCCAGGAAGCGGCGCTCTTCTTCGGTCTTCCAGGCATGCGATCGCATGTCGGCCGTCACGTAGTGCAGCATCCACCGCTCGCCGACGGCCAGGTGATACGGCATAGGCTCGCGGTCGACGAACACTACGCGGTATTTGCGGTAGTAGCCGTCGGGCGAACGATAGTCGCGATAGCGGCTCAGGTAGTGCTCGCCCGGTTCGACTTGGCTGCCTTGCGCCTGCGCATCCTGCGGGGTTTCGAGTCGCACCAGCCCCTTGCCGCCATGCCCGCCCACCGGCCGCAGTGTCGCCGGATAGGCCAGGCCGGCCGCCTCGATCGCCGCCCCGAGGCTTGTGCCCGAGCGGCTGTCCCAGCGCACCGTCGGCGGCATGGTGACACCTTCGATGCCCGAGAGCAGGTGCACGATCTGATCGCGCGAAGTGAGCATGACGCGATCCGGCGGATTGAGTACCGGCTTGTCGGCCGTGGCGAGCAGCGCCTGCGCCACCTTCAAGCCCCATTGCGCCTTGTCCGCGTCGCCGATGGCGTTGAAAATCAGGTCATAGGGCGGCAGTTCCCGGATGGGGCCGGTGATGCCGTATTCGATCGCCCAGCGTATCTGGCGATTGTGTTCGCTGGGCATCAGGAATTTCACCGGAATGTCGCTCAGGCCGCTGCTGCACAGGACCAGCACGCTGCGCCGCTGCGCCGGCTGGTCCGCGTCGACATACAGCGATTGCAATTGATGCGCCTGGTGGGCGTAGCGTTCGGCCTCCTGGCCGCGGTCCAGTTCGAGCATGACCTTGCCCATGCCCAGATGAGCCTGGACCAGATCGGGGTCGAGCAGCAAGGCGCGCTTGTACCAGTAGCCGGCCATGCCCCAGTCGCTGCGCTGCAAGAGCGCCTGTCCCAGGTCGCACAGGTCGGTGGCGCAGTTGCGCAGGAGCGCCTCGTAACCCAGGCGCGCCACCTCGGCGTTCATGGGCATGCCCGCCGCCTGCAAAGCCTGGGCATACAAACGATAAGCTTCGGGTTCGAGCGGATCGACAGTCGAAGCCTGTTCCAGCGCGTCCATGGCCTGATCGAACCGCCCCGCTTCGAGCAGTTTGCGCCCCTGGACGATCAGCGACGCAGCGGCGCCGCAAGAAGATGAAGAACTTTGCGCGGCATCGCCTTCAATGAATTTCACTGCCCATGCGGGAACCGAATCCTTGTAGAACACATGCAGATCGTCGTTGAAGCTTCCCACTTTGAAACCGTTCTGCGCGGCAAGAACCGCCAAGGCGCGCGAGGTAAAGAGAGAGATATGCCCGTTGCGCGGCGCGCAGTACCACCAGTTCTCGATGCCTTCGGCCATCACCTGGTCGGTGACCAGCAACGTGCTGAACAGGATTGCGCCGTCGTCGGCCAGGAGTTTCTTCAGTTCGGCCATCAACTCGCGCGGCTGCGGGTGATGCTCGAACACCTCGAAGCACACCAGCGTCTGGTATTTTTCCGCGGGAGTCGGCCCCGTGCCGGCTTCGCTTGCATACGGATCGCAGGAATCGACTTGCGCGAACCCGCGCGATTTCAGCTCTTTTTCGAGCAAACCGGAACCGGAGCCGAAGTCCAGCATATTTCCCCACGCCATCTCCGGAAAATTCCGGGCGATGAAATCCGCGTTCGCCACCGGCCGCTTGCCAAGGTAGTCCGGATCGTGCCGGGCGTAGTCGTCGTTGTAGATATGGGTGGAGAAATCCTGCCTCGTCCACTCGTCCATCGCCGGCGTGAAAACGAAGCCGCATTGGCCGCAGCGAAAATAGGAGATAGGCACGCCGGCATGAGGCTCGACATTCGTGCCCGCAGTGCGATCCTCGCAAGAGCGCGAGAAATCGACCACGCCGCACAAATGGCTGGCGCCGCCGCAGCATTTGCAGACGGCCCGGCCCGGCGCAATCATCGTCTTTTCCAAAAGCCCGCCCCCCATCAAGACCGCCGCTCCCGACCCTGCACCATCCGCCGCGCCAGCATGCCTTCGAACGCATCGAAAATACGCTGCACGTACGGATTCTTGAAACGCAGGACTTCGTCTTCGCCGCTTTCCGCATGCACCAGCATGGTGGCGTTGGCTTCGAACACCAGTACGCGGCCGTCGGGCAGCAGCGAAAAATCCACGCCGCAGTAATCCAGATCCAGGCGCTTGCCGATCTCGCGCACCGCCGCCCAGGCCGCGGCGCCCAGCGCCGCCTGCGGATCCTCCAGAAAGCGGCGTTCTTCCTCGGTCTTCCAGGCATGGGCCCGCATGTCCGCCGTCACATAGTGCAGCACCCAGTTCTCGCCGATGGCCAGGTGATAGGGCAAAGGCTCGCGGTCGACGAACACCGCGCGGTACTTGCGGAAATACCCGTCGGCGCCGCGGTAGTCGCAGTAGCGGCTCAGGTACATCTCGCCCTTCTCGCCGCGCCCCGCTTCTTCGGCTTCCTGCCCCGAATCCAGGCGCCGCAGTCCGGCGCCGCCGTGCTTGCCCACAGGGCGGATGGTCACGGGGTATTGCAGGCCGGCCGCCGCGATCGACGCGGTCAGGCTCGTGCCCGCGCCGGGGTCCCAGCGCGCAGTGCACGGCACGTGAACGCCGTCCAGGCCCGCCAGCAGCGCGGGAATCTGATCGCGCGACGTGCGCAGGATGCGGTCCGGCGGATTGAGCACCGGCTTGCCGGCCTTGGGCACGAAGCGCGCCGCCGCTTCCAGCCCCCGCGGCGCCCGGTCGGTGTCGCCGATGGCGTTGAACACCAGGTCGTAAGATGGCAGTTCCCGCACCGGCCCGACGATGCCGAACTCGATCGTCCAGCGTATCTGGCGGCTGAACGGCGCAGGCATGAGAAATTGCAGCGGCACGTTGTCCTGGCCGCTGGTGCAAAGCACCAGGACGGCGCGCCGCTGCGTGGGCCACGCCTGGTCGATGAAAATCGACTGCCGCATACAGGCATTGCGCGCGCAGATTTCGGATTCGTCGTCGCGGCCCAGTTCGTGCAGGGCGATGCCCATGTGCAGGTGCGCGTCGGCCATGTCCGGGTCCAGCAGCACCGCGCGCAGAAACCAGTAGCCTGCCGCGTCCCACTGCTTATGGCGGGCATAGGAGGTGCCGATGGCGATGAGGTCTCTCGCCGCGCGCTCCCGGATCGCCTGGGCGGCCAGACGCGCCGCCGTGGCGTCGGCATCATGGCCCGCGGCCTGCATGGCGTTGGCCAGAACCTCATAGAGACCCGGCTCGAGCGGCCGGACCACCGTGGCCTGCTGCAGCGGCTTGATGGCTTCTTCGATCTGGCCGGCCATCAGCAATGCATGCCCTTGGGCAAGCAGGCGCGAGGCCACTTCGTCCAGATGCACGGCGGCGTCTTGCGGCGCGACGACGCCCGCCGTATCGAGTGTGAGCATGGATATTGCCCGCCGCGACCGGCGGCGTCGCGGTGAGATTATTCGGTCGTGGTCTTGCCGGCTTCGATGGCGTCCAGACGGGACTGCAGTTGCCGCAGTTGCTCGCTCAACTGGTCCACCTTGGTCCGCGCGCGGGCCAGCATGTCGGCCTGTACGTCGAATTCTTCACGCGTGACCAGATCCATGCGGGTAAAGGCCTGGGTCATCATCGAACGGACGTTGCGCTCGATGTCCGCGGCCGGGCTCTTGGCGATGAGCTCGGAAATATTCTTCTGGAAATCTTCCATCCACTGGGTACGGTTCATGGCTGCCTCCGTGCCGATATAGCCGATGCCGCCAGTGTAGCCCCGCCGGCCTTGCGCCGCGCGAAGGATGCGTGTCTTGGAGAGGACTGAAGGCAAAAAAAGAATCGGCCCACCTGCCAGCGGGCCGCAAAAGGGCGCATTGCCTAACGCCTGAAACGCATTGTTCACGAATATCTCGCGCTGCACAAACACTGGCTTGTAAATCGGCGTATCCCACCCCTGCCCCGCCGCACCCAGGCTATCGCCGCGAGGGGACGGTTTTCAATTTGCTACAAATCTTCCATTACGGCCGGCTGCCGCGCGCCGCGCCCCACTCTGCGCCATGAATCCGGGCCTTATTGCACCAATAAAGCACAAGCCATGCACCAGAATGGGACGCCTGCCGTGGATCGGGTTGTTGCAGCGCGTTCCCGAAGTTGGCACGGCTTTTGCTTCTGCTTTGGCATCACCGCGCCATCACAAAAGGAACCGCCATGAAACTTATCACTGCCATCATCAAGCCCTTCAAGCTGGACGAAGTGCGGGTGGCCCTGTCCGGCATCGGCGTACAGGGCCTGACCGTCACCGAGGTCAAGGGCTTCGGCCGCCAGAAAGGTCACACCGAGCTGTACCGCGGCGCCGAATACGTCGTGGATTTCCTGCCCAAGGTGCGCGTCGAAGCGGCTGTGCCCGAGCATCAGGTCGAACAGGCCGTCGAGGCCATCGAGCAGGCGGCGCGCACCGGCAAGATCGGCGACGGCAAGATCTTCGTCTCCCCGCTCGACGAAGTCATCCGCATCCGCACCGGTGAATCCGGCGAAGCGGCGCTGTAAGGGCCGCTTCGCGCAGCCGCAACGAATCACGCAAAAAAACTGGAGTTCTCGATAATGGATAAAGCAGATATTTCCTGGATGCTGGTCTCGACCCTGCTCGTGCTGATGATGGCCGTGCCGGGCCTGGGCCTGTTCTACGGCGGCCTGGTGCGCAGCAAGAACATGCTGTCCGTGCTGATGCAGGTTTCGTGCACCTTCACGCTGGGCCTGATCCTCTGGTTCGCCTACGGCTATTCGCTGGCGTTCACCGACGGCAACGCCTTCTTCGGCGGATTCTCGCGCCTGTTCTTCTCGGGCATGTTCAATCCGGCGGACGGCAAGTACGCCATGAGCAACACGCTGACCGAACTGCTGTACGCGTCCTTTCAGGCCACCTTTGCCGGGATCACCTGCGCGCTGATTGTGGGCAGCTTCGCCGAACGCGCCCGCTTCTCGGCCGTGCTGGTGTTCACGGTGATCTGGTTCACGTTCGCCTACGTGCCCATCGCTCACATGGTCTGGTATGCGGTGCCCGCGGGCCAGAAGGGAACCTCGGGCCTGTTCGCGGCCGCCGGCGCCCTGGACTTTGCCGGCGGCACGGTGGTGCACATCAATGCCGGCATCGCCGGCCTGGTGGGCGCCTATGTGATCGGCAAGCGCGTGGGCTACGGCCGCGAATCGATGCAGCCGCACAATCTGGTCATGACCTATATCGGCGCCATGCTGCTGTGGGTGGGCTGGTTCGGCTTCAATGCCGGTTCGGCCAACGCCTCGAACGAGCTGGCCACGCTGGCTTTCTTCAACACCCTCATCGCCACCGCCGCCGCTTCGCTGGCCTGGCTGTTCACCGAAAAAGTGCTCAAGGGCAAGCCCTCGATGCTGGGCGCGGCCTCCGGCGCCGTCGCCGGCCTGGTGGGAATCACCCCGGCCGCCGGTTTCGTGGGCCCCGTGGGCGCCTTCGTCATCGGCATTCTCGTGGGCATGATCTGCGTGTGGGGCGTCAATGGCCTGAAGCGCATGCTGCGCGCCGACGACGCACTGGACGTGTTCGGCGTGCACGGCGTGGGCGGCATCTGCGGCGCCTTGCTCACCGGCGTGTTCAGCGCCAAGGCCCTGGGCGGCACGAGCCTGGATACGCTGGGCGCCATCGGCGGCCAACTGCTCATCCAGGCCGAAGCCGTGGTCACCACCCTGGTGTGGTCGGGCGTCGTGGCGCTGATCGCCTACAAGATCGCCGACAAGCTCTGCGGCCTGCGCGTACCGGAAGACGAAGAGCGCGAAGGCCTGGACATCACCACGCACGGCGAATCGGCCTACCACAGCTGAAACAAGAGGGGTCCAGCGAGACCGGCCGGAAAACGGACGGGTCGCCCCAAGGGGAACGGCGCCACGATGGCGCCGTTTTTTTTGCGTGGCGAAACGAAAGATTTATTTATCCACGCAGGCGTCGATCAGGCGCGTCGCCGCGTCCACCAGATGCCGCGTCGGTCCGCCCTCTCCCAGCAACTGGCTGGAAGCGTAGGCGCCTTCCATCAACAGCTGCAAGCCGTCGCCCAGCATTTCGGGATCGCGCGCGCCCATGCGGCGGGCCATGTCGACCAGGCGCTCGCGCACCTGGCGCTTGTTGGCCACCGACACCCGCCGGGCCGGATGATCGCGTTCGGGATATTCGATGCAGGCATTGGTCAGGCCGCAACCGCGGTAGTCCGGCGTGGTGGCCGCCCTTTGGGCCAGGCCGTTGAAATAGGCCAGGATCTGCGCGCGCGGGTCGCCGGGATGCGCATCCACGGACGCATCGAAGCGGCGCCAGAACTCCACCTCGTAATCGCGCAGGTAGGCCGCGGCCAGTTCGTCCTTGGAGGCGAAGGTGCGGTAGAGGCTGGGCTTGGTCACGCCCGCTTCGGCCACGATGGCGTCCACCCCCACGGCGCGGATGCCCTGGTGATAGAAGAGATTGCGCGCGCTACGGCGGATGCGGTCGGCCGCACGCGGCGGCGCGGTTTCGGGGCGTTGTTCTTTTGCCATGCCTGCTGCTCCCCTGCCCGAACGAGCTCCGTCCGAAGCGGGATGAGAAAAGTCCGGAAAACGACTTGACGATGTTACTGACCAGTACGTACTATACGCCAATCTCAAAGTACCGATCGGTAACATCCCATGCCTTCTACCGTCAATACCGCTCCCGTTCCCCGCTTGGGCCAACGCTACGCCTTCGTGGTGGTCGGCGTTATCTTCTTCTGCCTGCTGTTCTCGGCCGGCCTGCGCTCCACGCCCAGCGTGCTGCTCGATCCGCTGCAACAGGCCTTCGGCTGGAGCCGCTCGATCATCTCGCTGGCAGCCGCCATCGGCATCTTCTTTTACGGCATGGTCGGCCCCTTCGCGGCAGCCGCCATGGACCACTTCGGGCTGCGCCGCGTCGTGCTGGTTTCCCTGGTCGCCATGGCCGTGTCCAGCGCGGCCAGCGCCTATATGACCCAGACCTGGCACCTTATCGCCCTGTGGGGCCTGTTCTCGGGCATCGCCTCGGGCGCCGTCGCCACCGTATTGGGCGCCACCATCGCCAACCGCTGGTTCGTCAAGCACCGCGGGCTGGCCATGGGCATCCTGACCGCCAGCACCGCCACCGGCAACCTGATCTTCCTGCCGGTGCTGGCCGCGCTGGCCTCCTCCAGCGACTGGCGGCGTGCCGTCTGGGCCGTGGCCATTGCCATGCTGGTCATGGTGCCGCTGGTCTGGAAGCTGGTGCCCGGCCGTCCGGCCGACGTAGGCCTGCTGCCCTACGGCAGCGACCCAGCCAATCCGCCTGCGCCCGCCGCGCCGCGCGTCGGCTTCATTGCCACTACGTTCGGCGCGCTCAAGCGCGCCAGCCGCACCGCGGCCTTCTGGTATCTGTTCGCCACCTTCTGGGTCTGCGGCTTCACCACCAACGGCCTGGTAGGCACGCACCTGATCGCGCTATGCGGCGACCACGGCATCGCGCCGGTCGCCGCCGCCGGCCTGCTGTCGCTGATGGGCGTGTTCGACCTGATCGGCACCACGGCCTCGGGCTGGCTCACCGACCGTTACGACCCGCGCAGGCTGCTCTTCGTCTACTACGGCCTGCGCGGCGTGTCGCTGATCGTCCTGCCCTATACCAACTTCTCGTTCTACAGCCTGTCCATCTTCGCCGTGTTCTACGGCCTGGACTGGATCGCCACCGTGCCGCCGACACTGCGCCTGGCCACCGACGCCTTCGGCGAACGCGATGCCCCGATCGTGTTCGGCTGGATCGTGGCCGGCCACCAGATCGGCGCCGCCACGGCCGCCTGGATGGGCGGCGCCATCCGTCAGGCCACCGGCAGCTACTTGATGGCGTTCGTGATTTCGGGCGCCACGGGCATCGCCGCCGCGGTGATCGCATTGATGGTCAAGCGCCAGCGCGCCACGCCCGAGCCCGTCGCAGCCTGATCGCCTACCCGCGCCGGCAAGTCTATTGCGCCGGCGCGGCTGTCGTCATTCGCGCCGGCGGCGCATTGTCGATGCGGCGAAACAGCAGCGCCGACAACAGTGTGATGCCGCCCACGCAGACAAAGCTGAACTCGAAGCCGCCCTGTGTCGAGCCCCAGTGCGCGGCGAAGGCCTGCACCAGGCCGCCGCCGATCGACACGCCCAGGCCCAGCGCCAGCATCTGCACCATCGAGAACAGGCTGTTGCCGCTGCCGGCGTCCTCGCGCGACAAGTCCTTGAGCGTGGCGCTATTCATCGCGGCGAACTGCATCGAGTTGGCGCCGCCGAAGATCGCAAGGATGACGAGGGCCACGATGGGCGACGATGCGGGCGACACCAAGGCGAATGCCATGATGGACGCCCCGACGATCAGCGTATTGACGCGCAGAAAGCCGCGATAGCCGAAGCGCT
Source organism: uncultured Bordetella sp. (assembly GCA_937881145.1). Taxonomy (GTDB): domain Bacteria; phylum Pseudomonadota; class Gammaproteobacteria; order Burkholderiales; family Burkholderiaceae_B; genus Bordetella. Next base: position 1,177 of record CALGFL010000127.1, on the reverse strand, counting down.
TGACCAGCGGCACGATCCAGCCCTTGGCCAGCGTTCCGCACAGCGCGGCCGGCAGCATCATCAGGCCGGAACGGATCGGGGTGTAGCCCAGCTGCATCTGCATCAGCAGCGGCACGAGAAAAGGCATGGCGCTGGCGCCGATGCGCGCAACCAGATTGCCGGCCAGGCCGACGCCGAAGTTGGGCTCGCGGAACAGGCCGAGCCGAAACAGCGGCTCGCGATGGCGCCGCGCATGGAAAATGTAGGCCAGCACGGCGGCCATGCTCAGCGCGAACAGGCCGATCGACCACGCGGCGCGATGATTCTGCATGGGCGCATCGACCGCCAGCGAAAACGCCGCCATGCAGAGCGACAGCAGTCCGCAGCCGATCATGTCAAAGCGCGGCACGCGATCGGCGCGGCCGTCGGGCATATGGCGCCGCACCGCGAACAAACCGACGATGCCGATGGGCACGTTGACCAGGAAGATCCAGTGCCACGACGCGGCCTCGACGAACCACCCGCCCAAGGTCGGCCCGAGGATAGGTCCGGCCTGCCCCGCGACCGATGTGAACGCCAGCGCGGTCACGTATTGCTCGCCCGGCACACCACGCAGGAGAGACAAGCGGCCGATGGGCAGCAGCATCGATCCGCCCACGCCTTGCAGTACGCGCGCGGCAGTCAGCTGGCCCAGCGTGTGGGCGCAGGCGCAGCACAGCGAGCCGATGACGAAGACCAAAATCGCGGTGAAAAAAACCCGCCGCGTGCCGAACTTGTCGGCCAGCCATCCCGACGCGGGCGTCAGGATGGCCATGGTCAGCGCGTACGCCACCACCACCGGCTGCATGGCCAGCGGCTTCTCGTTCAGGTTATGGGCAATGGCCGGTAGCGCCGTATTGATGATCGTCGTGTCCAGCGTCTGCATGAAGAAGCCGGCGGCGACAAGCCATAGGAATGCGGATTGAGAATGCTTGGCAGACATCTTGGAATTCGGCGTACGGCGCACGCCAAACGGCAGGCGCTACGAGGCCGGAAAAAGCATCGGGAAGTTTTTCATCATAGAGCCGAACCACCCGGCTTGCATAAATCGCTACCAGCCCGGCCGTGCACGGCTCCGGATCAATCGCGCAGCGCTTGAACCTGCCGCTTCCACAGCGTCCAGGGACGCTCGATGACGCCCAGGCTGGTCTCGTTGTAG
>CALGFL010000126.1 GCA_937881145.1 uncultured Bordetella sp. | reverse complement strand
CCCGGCGAGCAAGGGCAGGTCGATTGGGGCAGCTTCGGCTCCATGGTGATCGGCTTGACCTCCGGCCGCCTGGACGTGGCCATGTCCGACTTCTCGGATACGCCCGAACGCGAAAAGCAGGTCACCTTCATCGACTATACGAAGACCGGCCAGCAGCTGATCGTGGCCAAGGGCAATCCCAAGAAGATCCATTCCGTGGCGGACCTCTGCGGCGCCATCGCGGGCGGGCCCGCGGGCAGTCTTTCGCTGGCCATCGCCAAGAAGCAATCCGATGTCTGCACGCAGGCGGGCAAGCCGGCCGTGGACGTTCAGAGCTACCCCTCGGCCAGCGCTTCGGATCTCGCCCTGCGGACCGGACGGATCGACGCGATGGGCATCGACTACGCGATCGCGGCCAACATCGTCGGCGCCTCGCAAGGCAAGACGGAATTGACCGGCGATCTCTTCGAGGCCGGCTACCACGGCGCCGCAGTGAGCAAAAACAGCGAACAGCTCTCCAAGGCTTTGCTGCTTGCGTTCCAGGGCATTGCCAAGCAAGGGATCGATGCCCAGATCCTCAAGCACTACGGCGTTCCGCAAATGCACATGGACGCTCCGCAGATCAATGCGAAGGCCGGCCAGCAATAAGGCACCGCATTCAAGCCATTGCCGCGGCGCAGGCGCGAGGAATTCATCCATGGAAAATCAAGACGACCGCAAGCGTGCGCTGCGCATTGTCCGCAGCAGGCATACGGTCCAGATCGCGACCGGGGATCTAGTCTCGATATTTCTACTTTCGTTCATCTTGAGCATCGCGGACAACGAGAACATGCAATGGCCCATGGTGGGCCATTACCTCTTGGACAAACACGTGCTGTCCGGCGTGCGCGTGACGCTGCTGGTGACCGTCATCTGCCAGGTCCTGGCAATTGCGATAGGCACGGCGGTTGCGATCATGCGGCTGTCCAAGAGCCGCATCTTCTCGGCCATCGCCAACGGCTACCTGTGGTTTTTCCGCGGTACCCCGCTGCTGGTGCAGTTGATCTTCTGGTACAACCTGGCCGCGCTGTTTCCGGTCCTGTTCCTGGGCGTGCCCTTCACGGGGCTCGGCATCATGCTCAAGACCAACGCGGTGATATCCGGGTTCACCGCCGCCATCGTGGGGTTTTCGCTGCACGACGGCGCCTATATGGCCGAAATCGTGCGCGCCGGCATCATGTCGGTCGACCCCGGGCAGCGCGAGGCGGCGATCACCACGGGCATGACCGAGGCCCAGGCCATGCGCCGGATCATTCTGCCGCAGGCGATGCGGGTCATCGTGCCGCCCACGGGCAATCAGGCGATCAACCTGCTGAAGGCGACCGCGCTGGTGGCCTTCATTTCCGGCGGCGACCTGCTGAGCAACGTCCAGGACATCTACGCCGTCAATTACGCGGTCATGCCGCTCCTGGTCGTGGCCACGCTCTGGTACCTGGCGCTGGTCACCGTCGCGACCCTGGGGCAGTACTACCTCGAGCGCGCCATAGGCAAAGGCTACGCCCGGCGCACCGGCGACAAGAGCAGCGCGAAGATGAACGTGGACATGGATATCGCATGATGATGGCCGAATCTGAAACCCCGGTGGTCGAGATCGTCGACGTCAAGAAGAAATTCGGCGACAAGACCGTGCTCGACGGCATCAATCTGGACGTCATGAAAGGCGAGGTGGTCGCCATTCTCGGCCCTTCCGGGTCCGGGAAATCCACGCTGCTGCGCTGCGTGAATCATCTGGAAGAGATGACGAGCGGCTCGATCAAGGTGTGCGGCGAGTACATCGGCTACGAACGCATCGGCGACACGCTCAGGGAAGTGTTCGGCAAGCGCCTGGCCAGGCAGCGGCAGAAAGTGGGCATGGTGTTCCAGCACTTCAACCTCTACCCCCACCGGACCGCGCTGGAAAACGTCATCGAGGGGCCGATCCACGTTCTCAAGACGCCCAGGGAAAAGGCCGTGGCCAGAGGGCGCGAGCTGCTCGGGCGCGTCGGGCTGGCCGAGCGCATGGATGCGTATCCCGCGGAGCTGTCCGGCGGCCAGAAGCAACGGGTCGCGATCGCCAGAACGCTGGCGATGGATCCGCAAGTCATTCTGTTCGACGAGCCGACGTCCGCCCTGGATCCCGAGCTGGTGAACGAAGTGCTCAATGTGATGAAAGAAGTGGCCTCGCTGGGCATATCCATGCTCGTCGTGACGCACGAGGTCGGCTTTGCGCGCGAGGTATGCAACCGCGTGGTCTTCATGGCCGACGGAAACATCGTTGAAGAAGGCCCCGCGCACCAGGTCATCGATGCGCCCCGGGAGCAGAGAACCCGGGAATTCCTCGGCGTCGTGCCCAGGAAGGCAATGGAGAAAGTCAATTGAATCAACCTTTACCCTCGTTTTCGTCGGATGCGGTAGTGCGCATCCGCAGCCAGTCCTTGCGGGGCAGGAACCTGATCTCGGGCGTCACCGACAAAGTGTCGCTCGCCATCGGCGAGCCCGACTTCGACACGCCGCAGGTGATCGTCGAGGCCCAGATAGAGGCGCTGCGCGCCGGCTATACCCATTACTCTCCGCAAGAAGGCCGCGCCGAGCTCGTCGATGCGATCTTGAAGACGGCGGTCGCGGTGGCGGACAAGGGGTTCTCGTCCGAGAACATCCTGGTCACCCACGGCGGCGCGGCGGGCTTGACCGCTTCGATACAGGGCCTGCTCAATCCCGGCGACACGGTGCTGCTGGAGGACCCGACCTATTCCCTCTACCTGGACGGGATCAACCTGGCCGGCGCCAGCGTAAGGCGCTTTGCCAGGGGAGAAGACGGCGCCTTCGATTTCAACCGGATCGAGCAGGACGCCAAGGGCGCCAAGCTCATCATCCTGTGCCATCCGTCGAACCCGACCGGCGCCGTGATCAGCCGCGGCGAGTGGACGTCGTTCGCCGACATCGTCAAGCGCAACGGCCTCTTCCTGCTGTGCGACGAGGCCTACGAAGGACTTACCTACGGCGATTCGCCTTTCGTCTCGGCGCTCGACATCGACGGCCTGGGCGAGCATCTGCTGGTCAGCCGCACTTTCTCGAAAAAGTACGCCATGACCGGCTGGCGGCTCGGTTATCTCGTCGGCGATCCGCGGCTGATCGCATCGGCCTCCACGGTGCATCGCACGTTCAACGGCGCCATCAATTCGGCCAACCAGATCGCCGGCGCGACCGCGCTGCGCAAGGCGGGCGAAGAGGCGCAGGCGATGTGGCGCCGTTTCGACAAGCGGCGCGGCCTGATGGAGTCGTGCCTGCGCAAGATTCCCGCCATCCAGTTCAGGCGTCCCGACGGGGCCTTCTATTTCTGGCTGCAGTATCCCGCCGGGCTGGGGACTTCATTGGAAGTCGCCGCGCGAGCCGCGCAGGCCGGCGTCATGGTCCGCCGCGGCGAGGAGTTCGGGAGTAGCGGCAAGTACGCCCTGCGGCTGTCGTATGCGACCGACGAAGCGTCGATCGTGGAAGGCGTCGCGCGATTGGGCCGCGTGCTGGCCGACTGACGGGCCGCCGGATTCAGGCGGGCTTCCTGCGGCGAACCGCCTTGGTGGGGGCTGCGGCCTCGATCTTCGCGGCCGGCAGCGGCGTGATCCTCAGGCCGTTGCCGCCCGGAATGCGTCCGCTGGCGTTTTTCTCGGCATGCCGCGCCGCCGCTTCGAACACGTTCTCCATCTCGCGCAGGCTGGTCCTGGCCCGCTCGTTGAGCGGCTGCGCGGCTTGCAGCACTTCTTTCATCGAGGCCAGCATCGAGCGGATGTCCTCGGCCGTGGCCTTGGACAGCATCCTGGGCATGGCGCGCAGCGAGCCGGCTGCGTCCAGGTGCATCACCATGGCTTGTTCGCGCATCAGTTCCTTGAAGCGCTCCAGCGTGGCCACGGACTGGCCGTCCTTGGTGCGCAGGCGGCGGATGACGGCGAAGCTGCGCTCGTCCAGCGCGCCTTCCGAACCGATTACATACAGCAGCATGCGGATCGCGGCGCGATGCAGGCCGCCCACCGTAACCAGCTTCTGCAGCTCGGCCTTGCGCCGGGTCAGGAAGTCGCGGTGCTCGGGAGAGACGCCGGGATGCTTGCGCGCCGGGCCGTCCGTGGCGCCCAGGCCGGACCAGGCCCGCACCAGCGGCGAGCCGTAGAGGGACATGAACAGGCGCTCTTGAGTCGAATCGCGCAGCTCCTGGTAGATGTTCAGGCCGGTCTCGATCCAGCCCGACATCATGTTTTGCGCCAGCAGAAATGGGTTGTCCGCCGGCACGGGCTGGCGCTGCTCGCGCACCGCTTCGACCAGCCGGGCCACCGGCGCGATCGCGGGGTTTTGATCGGAGATCAGTTCATAAGGCAGGCGCAGCGGATGCATGTGTTGCATCCATTGGGCCGCTTGCGGCGTGACGGCGGCCCGCACCCAGGGTTGCACGAAGTTGCGGTACAGGCCCAGGTTGAGCTGCGAGATGCGCGAGGCCACGGCGAAACGCTGGTCGTCTTCGGGTATCTGCTCGACGATGGCGCGGATGTCGTTCAGCTCGCGGGGTTCGACCGTCATGACGTAGTCGCCGGCGCTCTCGGCGTTGGGCGTGTCGGCGGTGCGCGGCTCGAAACCGGCCTCGTAAATTCCGGGTGGCAGCACGTCGATCATGTCGATGTTGCTGGCGAACTCCTGATGCTCTTTGCGGGCCACGTTGCCCGACACGAGAATGCCCAGGTGGCCGATGCTTTCGTGCACGGCATAGACGATGGTCTGGCCATGGGCCTGGATTTCCCCGTCGTTCTGGTAAAGATCGGTGATCCAGCCCAGCGCCTGCGGCGGCGGCGTGATGTTGTCGCCCTTGGAGCAGAACACGATAATGGGCGACTGGATGTTGCGCAGATCGATGCGAATGCCGTCGGACGTCACCAGCCCGGCCGTGGCCAGGCGGTTGCCGATGAAGAGATTGTCGACGATGTACTGGATCTCGGGGCCGTTCAGGTATACGTGGCCGCCCCACCATTTTTCGAAACCGAGGTAGCGCCTGGTCTCGGTGTCGTTATTCGCGTACAGGTTGTACTGATTGGTCCAGAGCGTATTGGCCGGCTTCAGACTCTCGAAGTTCTGCACCAGCCAGGCGCCGTCGAACGTGCCGTGGCCCAGATCGCTGGCCATCGCGGTGAGCCAGCTGCCGCCCAGCAGGCCGCCCGCGTAGCGCATGGGGTTCTTGCCGCGCCAGCCGGCCCAGTACGACAGCGGCGCGCCGGCGATGATGATGGGGCCGAACAGTTCGGGCCGCATGGCCGCGGTCATCATGATCTGCCAGCCGGCCTGGCAGTTGCCCACCACCACGGGCTTGCCTTCGGCCTGGGGGTGCAGCTCGATGATTTTTTCCAGGAAGCGCGCCTCGGCGCGCATTACGTCTTCCACCGTCTGGGTGGCCGTGGGGTGGGGCAGGAAGCTGGCGAAATAGCAGGGATGGCCGGCGCGTATGGCCACGCCGATCTCGCTTTCGGGCTTGAAGCCGCCGATGCCCGGGCCGTGGCCGGCGCGCGGGTCCACTACCAGGAAGGGGCGCTTGATCGGGTCGACCGCCACGCCCTTGGGCGCAAGGATGCGCAGCAGGCTGTAGTTGACCGGGCGCTCGAAGGTGCGGCCGTTCAGCACGACCTCCGAGTCCATGGACAGCACGTGAGGCGCCTTCTTGGCGATGTGCTTGCGGTACTGATTGCCGCGCTGGCGCATCACGTCGGTGTACAGCACGCCACGCTGCCAGGCGTCGACGCCGTATTGCCAGGCGGACAGCAAGGGGTTCAGGGCGGGGTCGACGCAGGGGAGAAGTTGCGGCGCGGGGGAAGATCGGGGGGCGGTGACGGCCATGGCTATCTCCTGGTGAGCGGCCGGGCCAGGAGGGGCCGGCATTCAAGGCTTTCCCATGGATTACACAGCAGTTTATGTTGCAATGCAACATAAACAGGCCCCCGCACACCAGGGCCGCGCCGACCCGGCGACGCGGCACCTCGATCAGGCAGCGAGTTTCTTCTGCCAGAATACGGCCTGGCCGGTTTCTTCCTGTAATTGGTAGCCTTCGTAGCCCATCTTCTCGTAAAGTTTTTTGGCAGGAATATTGCCCTCCAGCACTTCCAGCGTCAGCTTGCAGCAACCCATGGCCCGGGCGCGATCTTCCAGGGCGGTCAGCAGGCGCTGGGCGATGCCCTGGCCCCGGAAGCGGGCCGACACCATGAAGTCGTGCAGGTTCAGGAGCGGCTTGCAGGCGAAGGTGGAGAAGCCTTCCAGATAAATGGCCAGGCCGGCCGGCTGGCCGTCGACCCGGGCCACCAGGGCGCGGGCCCAGGGGCGCGCGGCCAGCGAGGCGGCGAGGTTGTCGCGGGTGTAGGCGGGCAGGGGCTCGCCGCTGCCCATGTCGCTGCTGGCGTATTCGTCCAGCAGCTCGAGCACGGCGCGGCCATGCTCGGGGTTCTTGAAATCGACGTCGATGATGTCCAGCATGGAGTTTCCTAAGATGTTTTCGAAGATTTTATGATTAGGACATGAACGCTACCACTGCACCCGTCCCGGCGCGCATCGAGCGCCGCCACCCCGATGAGCTCATCGTCGGCCTTGTCTCCATTTCCGACCGCGCATCGAGCGGCGTCTACGCCGACCAGGGCCTGCCGGCCTTGAAAGCATGGCTGGGCACGGCGCTCGCCTCGCCCTGGCAGGCCGTGGAGCGGCTGATTCCCGATGAGGCGGCCGGCATCACTGCCGCGCTCATCGACCTGGTCGACCGCTGCGGCTGCGACCTGGTGCTGACCACGGGCGGCACCGGCCCGGCGCGGCGCGACGTGACGCCCGAGGCCACGCTGGCTGCCGGCACCCGCGAAATGCCGGGTTTCGGCGAGCAGATGCGCCAGATCAGCCTGAAGTTCGTGCCCACCGCCATCCTCTCGC
>CALGFL010000125.1 GCA_937881145.1 uncultured Bordetella sp. | reverse complement strand
AATGGGAGCGTCGATATTGCAGCCCAGCTATTCGCGCTACGTCATCGATCTGAATCGTCCGCCGGATGGCGCCAGCCTCTATCCCGGCCAGGCCACCACAGGCCTGTGCCCGACCAACACCTTCGATGCCACGAGGGTCTACCGCGCCAAGGCGGACGAACCCGACGACGCACAGATCGCCGAGCGCCGCGAGGCCGTGTGGCACCCCTATCACGCCAAGCTCGAAGAAGAGCTCGGGCGCATCCGCGCCGAGCACGGCGTGGCCGGCCTGTGGGATGCCCATTCGATACGCTCGGTGCTGCCGCAGTTCTTCGAGGGCAAGCTGCCCGACCTGAACTTCGGCACCAACAAGGGCGCTACCTGCGACGATGCCATGACGCAGGCCATCATCGCCATCGCTGGCCAAGCCGCGGGCTACACCTGGGTGCTCGACGGCCGCTACACCGGCGGCTACATCACCCGCCATTACGGCCGGCCGCAAGACAACGTGCACGCGATCCAGCTCGAAATGTGCCAGAGCACCTATATGCAGGAAACCCTGCCCTTCGACTATCTGCCGGATGTCGCGACCAAGATCCAGCCGCACTTGAAGCACATGCTCGAAGCCATGCTTGGCTTTCTGCGGAGCCGCGCGGCATGAGCGCGGCATTCATCGAAGCGCTGCGCGCCATCCTGGGCGACAAGGGCCTGCGCATCGGCGAGGACGTCCCGCCGGCGCATTACACCGACTGGAGCGGCCACACACCCACGCGGCCGCTGGCCTTGCTGCTGCCGGCCAGCACCGAAGAAGTCTCGCAGGTGCTGCACGTCTGCCACGCGCATCGCGTCCCCATCACGCCCCAGGGCGGCCTGACCGGCATGGCCGGCGGCGCCATCCCGGCGGCCGACACGGTGGCCTTGTCGCTGGCGCGCATGAACGTCATCGAGTCCGTCGATGCGTCCGGCGCCACGCTGCAGGCCCAGGCCGGCGCAACCTTGCAATCCATCCAGGAAGCCGCCCGCAACGTCGGCATGCTCTTCGGCGTGGACCTGGGCGCGCGCGGTTCCTGCCAGATCGGCGGCAACATCAGCACCAACGCCGGCGGTATGGAAGTCCTGCAATACGGCATGATGCGCGAGCAGGTGCTGGGGCTGGAAGTGGTGCTGGCCGACGGCACCGTGCTGTCCATGCTGCGCCCCATGCTCAAGAACAACACCGGCTACGATCTCAAGCAGTGGTTCATCGGCGCCGAAGGCACGCTGGGCATCGTCACGCGCGCCCTGCTGCGTCTGCGCCCGGCGCCGCGCAGCCGCGCCACGGCGCTGCTGGGTCTGCCTCACTATGAAGCTTCGCTGGCCGTGCTCGGCCGTCTGCAGCGGCACTTTCCCGGCGCGCTGACTTCGTTCGAGCTGATGTGGGATGACTTCTACGAGACCTCCCTGCAATGGATGCAGGCTCGCTCGGCCATGGCCGGCAAACACCCTTTCTATGCGCTGATCGCGGTCGTCGGCAACGACGCCGCCGCGCTGGCCGAACAGTTACAGGAGACCCTGGGCCAGGCCATGGAAGCCGGCGAGCTGTCCGACGCCGTGGTGGCGCAGTCCGAAACCCAGGCGGCGGCACTGTGGCGCGTGCGCGAAGCGCCGGCCGAATTCCCCACCCGCATGGATCCGATCAACTTCGACGTCAGCCTGCCCCTGGCCAAGATCGGCGAAGTGGCCCAGGCCTGCGCGGACGAAATGCGCAAGCGCTGGCCCGATCTGCCGCAACCCGCGATGCTGCGCTTTGGCCACATCGGCGACAGCAATCTGCACATCAGCGTCAATGCCCGCCACATCCCGGCCGCCAGCCGCGAAGAAGCCGAGCATAACGTCGACGACCTGGTCTACACGCTGGTGTCCGAAGCGGGCGGCAGCATCTCGGCCGAACACGGCATCGGCACCCTCAAGCGGCCCTACCTGCCCGCCAGCCGCACCCCTGCGGAACTGGCCGCGATGCGGGCGCTAAAGCAGGCGCTCGATCCGCTCGATCTGCTCAATCCCGGCAAGATTCTCGCGCGGCAGTAACCGCCATCCCCGGCCTCGCTCGTCGCGAGGCCGGGGCATCACAGCGCCACGAAAGAAAGCGCGGCACCCTGCGCTTGCTCGTGCAATGCGGCAACCTTTTTGATCGTCTGCACGCAGGCCTGCGCGAGCTCCCTGCCCTTGACGAGAAAATGCTCATGGAAGAAATCGTGATGCTCGCCCTGTCCATGGAAACGGTGCGGCGTCAGCACCGCGGACAGCACGGCAGTCTCGGTTTCGAGCTGCACCTTCATGAGGCCCGAGATCACGGCCTGTGCGACGCATTCATGGCGATAGATGCCGCCGTCCACGACCAGTGCGCCGCAGGCGATCGCGGCATATTTACCGGTCTTTGCCAGGAGCTTGGCATGCAGCGGAATTTCAAACGCGCCCGGCACTTCGAAGAAATCGCATTGCGACGGATCGAGGCCCAAGCGGTCCAGTTCGTCGACGAACGCCGTCTTGCATTGATCGACGATGTCCTTGTGCCAGCACGACTGGACGAAGGCGATGCGGTGGGGCGAGGAAAGATTCGAGGTCATGGTTCCGGTCCTGTGAGGTCAAGGGGCGCACAGGGCCGAACCACGCGCAT
>CALGFL010000124.1 GCA_937881145.1 uncultured Bordetella sp. | reverse complement strand
GAACGAACGGCGCCGCGGCAGAACAGAAGAAGTCATGAACGAGTCTCCGGTATGGCGTCCGCGCGCGAACAGGGCGAGATCGCGAGCTTGCGCGGACTTTTATAAGAAAGGAATGTTCGCGGGCAGATGTTATACCCGGACGCCCCGCCGCCGAACTGCGGGGACGCCCGAGGGCCTGCCGGCGCTACGCGCGAGGCATGGCCTCGCGCACGTCGCGCCCCTGGGCCGGCGGACGAAAACCCTCGCGCGCCATGGCCACGCGGATCTGGTGGAACAGGTCCCAGCGCAGATCCCAGTAATCGGAGGCCTTGCTCCAGACCCGTACATTGAGTTCCGTGCCGGTGTCCTTGTAGTCGTTGACCTTGACGATAGGCGCGGGGTCGGCCTCGGTCATGGGATGCGCGGCGACGACCTTGCTCACCAGCGCGATCGCCGCGTCCAGGTCGTCGCTGTAATTGACGATGACAGGCAAGTCGAGACGGCGCTGGGTATTGCGGCTGTAGTTGGTGATGGTGGCCGTCCATACCGTGCTGTTGGGCAGCAGGACGACAATGCCGTCGAACTGCTCGATGCGCGTGATGAACAGGCCGATCTCGTCCACCGTTCCCGACGCGCCGGAGCTGAGCGCGATCGCCTCGCCGGCGCGGATCGGCCGCAGCAGCAGCAGCATGATGCCGGCGGCGATGTTCTGCAGCGTGCCCTGCAGGGCCAGGCCTACCGCCAGGCCGGCGGCGCCCAATACCGCGATGAGACTGGCGGTCTGCACGCCGAAGCGCGCCAGCACCGCGATCAGCGTAAAGACCCGTATGGCCCAGGCCACGGTGGTCTTGAGCATGGGAATCACGGTGCGATCGACCCGGCCGGAATGCTCGGCCACATGGTGCACCCATTTGCCCAGCAAGGCCGATACCCACCAGCCTATGACCAGTATCGCAATGGCCACCACCAGATTGAACCCCATATCCACCAGGCGCGGCATCAGGGCGACCGCGTTGTTCCATGCAGATTCCATATTCCCTCCAGGCATCGAGCCGCGCATCCGCCGCGCGGCAAACGCGGCAACTCTACCAGACGGCGCGCGCCGCAATTCCTGCACTGCATGGACGGCCGGAACGGGGATTTATCCACTCCCCATGTGGACAACGCTAAGGACAACTTCGTGGCAATTCGTTTTTTGCCAAAAAAATCAATGCCTTGTTAACGTTGCGCAAATTTTGTCCTGCCGGCCCGATACAATCCCGCAATGAATTCGCGCTCCGATCAGGCAATGCCGGACATCTACGCCGGCCACACGCCCATGATGGCCCAGTACCTCCGCCTGAAAGCGGAAGCCGGGCCCCTGCTGCTCTTTTACCGCATGGGCGATTTCTACGAGATGTTCTACGAGGACGCCGAACGCGGGGCGCGCCTCCTAGGCCTGACGCTCACCAAGCGCGGTTCGTCCAACGGCGCGCCCATTCCCATGGCCGGCGTACCGGTCCATGCCATGGAGCAATACCTGGCGCGCCTGGTGGCCATGGGCGAGTCCGTGGCCATTTGCGAGCAAATCGGCGATCCGGCCGCGTCCAAGGGGCCGGTCGAGCGCAAGATCGTGCGCATCGTCACGCCGGGTACGCTGACCGACGACGCCCTGCTGCCGGCCAAGGCCGACCGCGCGTTGGCTGCAATCTTCCAGGGCGGGAAAAAGACCGACACCCGCGCCGGCCTGGCCTGGCTCAACCTGGCCAGCGGCGAATTCCGCGTCACCGAATGCGCGCCGGCCCAGCTCGAATCCGAACTGCACCGCGTCGCGCCGGCCGAACTGGTCTGCGCCGAGAGCGCCGGGCTGCCCTTCTCTTTCGACGGCGCCACCTCGCGCGTGCCCGACTGGCATTTCGAGCGCGACGGCGCGCACGCCCACTTGCTGGCGCATTTCAAGATCGACTCGCTGGCCAGCTTCGACGTGGAAGACATGCCGGCCGGCATCTGTGCCGCCGGCGCGCTGCTGCGCTACGCGGCGCGCACGCAATCGCAGGCGCTGGCCCACGTGCAGCAATTGCAGGCCGAGCGCACCGGCCTGTACGTGGCGCTGGATCCGGTCACGCGCCGCAACCTCGAGCTCACCCAGACGCTGTCGGGCGAAGACGCGCCCACGCTGTTCTCGCTGCTGGACACCTGCCGCACGCCCATGGGCAGCCGCCTGCTGCGCCGCTGGCTGCACCATCCGCTGCGCGACAACGCGCCGGCGCGCGCGCGCCAGCAGGCCATCGCGGCATTGATCGCCGCGCGCGCCGACGCCGACCAGCCGTTCGAGTCGAGCGGCCTGCTCGCGGGCCTGCGCCGCACCCTGGACGTTTACCCCGACATGGAACGCATCGCCGCGCGCCTGGCACTGCGCTCGGCGCGTCCGCGCGAACTCGCGAGCCTGCGCGACGCGCTGGCCAATCTGCCCGCGCTGCGCGAGCTGCTGGCCGACCTGCAGGGCAGCCCGAGGCTGGTCGAACTGGCCGGATATCTGTCGCCTGACGCGGGCATCGCCGCGCTGCTGCAGCAGGCCGTCGCCGCGGAGCCCGCCGCGGCCATCCGCGACGGCGGCGTGATCGCCGCAGGTTTCGACGCCGACCTGGACGAACTGCGCGCCCTGGCCACCGACGGCGGCGATTTCCTGATACAGCTGGAAGCGCGCGAGCGCGAGCGCACCGGCATTTCCAATCTGCGCGTCGAATTCAACCGCGTGCACGGCTTCTACATCGAAGTCAGCAAAGGGCAGGCCGACAAGGTGCCCGAGGACTACCGCCGCCGCCAGACGCTCAAGAACGCCGAGCGCTACATCACGCCCGAGCTCAAGACCTGGGAAGACCGCGTGCTGTCGGCGCAGGACCGCTCGCTCGCGCGCGAAAAGTGGCTGTACGAAAACCTGCTCGACGCGCTGGCCCCGCACGTGCCGGCGCTGTCGGCCTGCGCGGGCGCATTGGCCGAACTGGACGCGGTCGCCGCGCTGGCCGAGCATGCGCGCGGCAACGACTGGACCGCGCCGGAATTGAGCGACGAGGCCGAGATCGACATCGAGGCCGGCCGCCACCCCGTGGTCGAGAAGGCCATCGAACGCTTCACGCCCAACGGCTGCCGGCTCGACACCGCGCGACGCATGCTGCTCATCACCGGCCCGAACATGGGCGGCAAATCGACCTATATGCGGCAGACGGCGCTGATCGCGCTGCTTGCGCGCATCGGCAGCTTCGTGCCGGCCGCGCGCGCCCGCGTGGGCAGCATCGATCGCATCTTCACCCGCATCGGCGCGGCCGACGACCTGGCCGGCGGCCGCTCGACCTTCATGATGGAGATGACCGAGGCCGCCGCCATCCTGGCGGCCAGCACGACCCACAGCCTGGTGCTGATGGACGAAATCGGCCGCGGCACGTCCACTTACGACGGCCTGGCCCTGGCCTGGGCCATCGCCCACAGGCTGCTCACGCACAACCGCGCCCTCACGCTCTTCGCCACGCATTACTTCGAGCTCACGCGGCTGCCGGCCGAACAGAACACCTCGGCCAACGTGCATTTGGCCGCGGCGGAATCGGCCGGCGGTATCGTGTTCCTGCACGAAGTGCGCGAAGGCCCCGCCAGTCGCAGCTACGGCATCCAGGTGGCGCAGCGCGCCGGCATCCCGCAGGCTGTCATCCGCCAGGCCACGCGCGAGCTGGAGCGACTGGAATCGCAGGGCGCGCCCACGCCGCAGCTCGGACTCTTCGCCGCCGCGGCCGATGCCGACGCGCGCCGCCAGGCCCGCAGCGAAGAAGAAGAAACGCGGCAGGCCCTGCAGGCGCTGCACGACAGGCTGAACGACCTGGACCCCGACAGCCTCACGCCGCGCGAAGCGCTGGACGCCCTCTATCAATTGAAGTCGCTGCTGTAAGGCCGCCCGAGATGCCCATCGACCCCAACGCTCCCTTGCCGCTCCTGGGCGGGCTTGCGCCTTCGGCCTTCATGCGCCGCTACTGGCAGCGCAAGCCGCTGCTCATCAGGCAGGCCATTGCGGGCTTCAAGCCTCCGGTCGCGGCCGCCGCGCTCAAGAAGCTGGCCAGGCAGGACCACGTCGAATCGCGCCTGATCTGGCGCGAAGAAGGCCTCTGGCAGATGGAGCGCGGACCTTTCGCGCGCCTGCCCAAGGTCCGCGAGCCCGACTGGACGCTGCTGCTGCAAAGCATGGATCTGCACGACGACGCGGTCTGCGCGTTGATGCATCGGTTCCGCTTCGTGCCCGATGCCCGCCTGGACGATGTCATGATCAGCATCGCCTCCACCGGCGGCGGCGTAGGGCCGCACTTCGACAGCTACGACGTCTTTCTGCTGCAGGCCGCGGGCCGGCGGCGCTGGCGCTACGGCATGCAGAAAGACCTGTCCCTCGAGCCCGATCTGCCGCTCAAGATACTGAGCAACTTCCAGCCTGAGCAAGACGTGGTGCTCGAACCCGGCGACATGCTGTATCT
>CALGFL010000123.1 GCA_937881145.1 uncultured Bordetella sp. | reverse complement strand
AGAGCGTGTAATGGTCGAATTCAGCGATTGGGACATCGTCTACAACCTTCTGCTGTCGGCGCGCTGGACAGTGCTGCTGTCGCTCATCGCATTCGCGGTCGGCGGCGCGGCAGGTCTCGTGCTGCTGGCCATGAGGGTCTCGCCGTTTGTCTCGCTGCACCGCTTCGTCAATCTCTACGTCGAACTTTTCCAAGGTACGCCGCTGCTGATGCAGCTGTTCCTCGGTTTTTTCGGCTTGCCGCTTCTGGGCATCGACGTGAGCGCCTGGACCGCGGTGACGGTCACGCTCACGCTTTACACCAGCGCCTATCTGGTCGATATCTGGCGCGGCTGCGTCGAATCCGTGCCGCGCGGCCAATGGGGCGCCGCGGCCAGTCTCGGAATGAGCTGGGTACAGCAGCTGCGCTACGTGATCTGGCCGCAGGCATGGAAGATCGCCGTGCCGCCGACCGTCGGCTTTCTCGTGCAGGTCGTCAAGAGCACCGCGCTGGCTTCCATCGTCGGCCTGACCGAACTGACCAAGACCGGAAACATGATCACCAATGCGGTATTCCGGCCGTTTCCGATCTACGCGATGGTCGCGCTGATCTACTTCGCGATGTGTTTCCCGCTAACCTGGTACGCGCGCGTGCTCGAACGCCGCCATCGCTGCGCGCGCGCCCGTTGAAGCGGGGCAGCCGCATCGGCGCGGTACGGGTCGATATAATGGTCAACCGCGAATCGGCTGCACAGACGAGGGTGCCGATCCAAGCGCAGTCCGGCAGATCCGAGAACCGTCCATCATGAGACGCCTTCCACCCCTGAATGCTCTGCAGGTCTTCGAAACCGTCGCCCGCTACGGCAGTTTCACGCGCGCGGCGGATCACCTCTGCCTCACGCAAGGCGCGGTCAGCCGCCAGATTCTCGCGCTGGAAGAGTATTACCGCTTCCCGCTTTTCAGGCGCTCGCCCAAAGGGCTGCTGCTTACGGCCGAAGGCGAGCAGCTGCTGCCGGCCGTGCGCGAAAGCTTCACCCGCATCGAGGAAACCTCGGATCACCTCACCCGGCAGCGCACCGAACTCGCGCTGAAGGTGCCCACTTGCGTCATGCGCTGGATGATTCCGCACATCATGCGGTTTCAAACGGAGAACCCCGATTTTCAGGTGCAGATCACCACGACGTGGCACCACGAGGTCGACTTCCAGGCCGAGCCGTTCGACGCGGCCATCATCTACGGTTCGTCTCCCGGCCCCGACGTCCATGCGGTGCCGCTCTTTGACGAGCACCTGACGCCGGTCTGCACGCCGGAACTCCTGCAGAAGCATCCGCTGGCCAGTCCCGACGACCTCGCGCGGCACACGCTGCTGCACCCGACGCGCGATCATGCGGACTGGAAGTTATGGTTGAGTCGGGCCGGCACGACCGGCGTCGATGCGAACGCAGGGCCTACGTTCCAGTCGCTCGACCTGGCCACCAGCGCAGCCACACAGGGCTTCGGCGTGGCCATGGGCGACCGCACCCTGGTTGCCGAAGATGTGGCGGCCAACCGGCTCGTGATGCCGTTCGATCTGGTCGTGGAAACCGGCGCGCGCTATTACTTTGTCTATCCCGACTGCGTGGCCAGGCAACTGAAGGTCACGCTGTTCAGCAAATGGATAGAAGCCTGCCGGTGGGATCAACCGGCGGTGTCCTAGTTGGCGAAAATCCCCACAAAAACAAGGACGGGCACCCCATTGGGGTGCCCGTCCTTATATATAGTTGGCGCGGCCGACAGGAATCGAACCTGTATCGAGGGCTTCGGAAACCCTAATTCTATCCATTGAACTACGGCCGCAGCGGGCGACATTGTACCGAAGATTCGTAACTACGCCGCCGCGGGCGCCAGAAGCGGCATGCTCAGTTGCACGCGCCGCTGCAACCAGAGGCTGGGGCGATAACGCATGTCGCCGGTAACGCGCTGCATATTCACCAGGATCTCATGAATGCGATGCGCCCCCAGGGCGTCGCCCAGCGCCAGCGGACCCATGGGGTAGCCCAGGCCCAGCGTGACCGCGCGGTCGATGTCCTCGGGCGTGGCGATGCGCTGCTGCGCGATGTCGCAGGCGACGTTGACGATGTGCGCGATGATGCGCTGGGCGATGAAACCCGCCGAATCGGCGATCACGCTCACGGGCGCGCCGCCGGAGGCCAGCAGCGCATGGGCCGCGTCGCGCCAGGCCGGCTGCGTGGCCGGCGACAGCATCAGCGTGCGCCGGCGGCCGGGGGCCGGTTCATGCAGCGTGTCCAGGCCCACCGTGCGCGCGGCGTCCAGGCCCTGCTGCGTGACGCTGGTGGAAATATCCTGGCCATAAGGCGTGACGATGAAAAGCGCGTCGGCCTCGGGTTTTTCGCAGATCGTGACGCCCAGGCCGGAAACCAGCGCCATGGCGCGCGCGTAGCCTTGCGAACTGTGGCGGCTCACCCAGACCTTCAAGTTCGCCGGCAAGGCGGGCGCGGCCGGTTCGGCCGGCACCTGCTTCTGGCCGTCGACATAGTTGTAGAAGCCCGCGCCGGTCTTGCGGCCCAGCATGCCGCCGACGTGGCGCACTGCGGTGATGGGCGAAGGCCGGTAGCGCGGCTCGTCGTAGAACTGCTGATAGATCGACTCCATCACGGGATGCGAGACGTCCAGGCCGGTCAGGTCCAGCAATTCGAACGGGCCCATGCGAAAGCCGGCCTGCTCGCGCATGATGGCGTCGATCTGGTCGAAGCCGGCCACCGCCTCCTGTGCCGCGCGCAGCCCTTCGATGAGCATGCCGCGGCCCGCGTGGTTGACGACGAAGCCGGGCATGTCCTTGGCGCGCACGGGCGTATGGCCCATGCGGCGCGCCAGCGCCATCAGCGCATCGCCCACGGCCGGGTCGCTACGCAGGCCGTCGATCACCTCGACCACTTTCATCAGCGGCACGGGGTTGAAGAAGTGATAGCCCACAACACGCGACGGCCGCTTGCACGCCGTGGCGATAGCCGTGATCGACAGCGAAGAGGTATTGGACGCCAGGATGCAGTCGGCCGCGACGATGGCTTCGAGCTTGGCGAACACGTCGCGCTTGACGTCCAGTCGCTCGACGATGGCCTCGACCACGGCCTGGCAGTCGGCCAGGTCCTGCAGCGCGGCGGCCGGTTCGACGCGGGCCAGCGCGGCCCGGGCATCGGTTTCGTTCAACTTGCCCTTCTGTACCAGCTTGTCCCAGGTCTGGCGCAGCGTCTCGCGCGCGGCGGCCACGGCTTCGCCGCTGGCGTCATGGAGCTTGACGCGCAGGCCGGCCTGCGCGGCGACCTGCGCGATGCCGCGACCCATGGCGCCGGCACCGACAATGCCCAGAATTTGAATGTCTTGCATGATGGCTTTCCTAATCTTGATGGATCGAACGGACATGCCCCTCGGGCCGGGCCGCCGTGTGGACAACGGTTCAGTTTTCGGGCCGGGACAGCGCTTCGATCTGGGCGTCGGACAAGCCCAGCCGCTCGCTCAGCACCTGCCGCGTATGCTGGCCCAGCGTGGGCGCGGGTCGCTCGTAGCGCACCGGACTGCCCGACAATTTGAGCGGGCTGGCCGCGATGGGCGCCACGCCGGCCGTGGGGTGCGGCAGCTCCAGCCTCATGGCGCGCGCCTGCACTTGCGGGTCCTGGTAGACCTGCTCCAGCGTGTTGATGGGGCCGGCCGGCACGCCGGCGGCTTCGAGTTCGGCCAGCCACGTGTCGCGCGCGCCGGCCTTCATGCGCTCGACCAGCATGGGCACCAGGGCCTCGCGGTTGATCACGCGCTGCGGATTGGTGGCAAAGCGCGGATCGTCCGCCAGCCCGTTCATGCCGATCACGCGGCAGTAGTTGCGGAACTGGCTGTCGTTGCCCACCGCCACGATGAGATGGCCGTCGGCCGCCGCGAACACTTGATACGGCACCAGGTTCTGGTGCGCGTTGCCGGCGCGGCGCGGGGCTTTGCCCGACGTCATGTAGTTAAGATTCTGGTTGGCCAGCATGGCCACCTGGCAATCGAGCAGCGCCATATCCACGTGCTGGCCCAGGCCGCTCTTGTCGCGCTCGATCAGCGCGGCCAGGATGCCCATCGTGGAATACATGCCGGTCATCAGGTCGGCCACGGCCACGCCCGCCTTCTGCGGACCGCCGCCGGGCAGATCGTCGCGCTCGCCGGTGATGCTCATCAGCCCGCCCATGCCCTGGATCATGAAGTCGTAGCCGGGCCGGCTCGCATAGGGGCCGGTCTGGCCGAAACCGGTCACCGAGCAATAGATGAGCCGCGGGTTGATCTCGCGCAGGGTTTCGTAGTCCAGGCCGTATTTCTTGAGTCCGCCCACCTTGAAATTCTCGACCAGGATGTCGCTTTGCCCGGCCAGTTCGCGCACGACCTGCGCGCCGCGCGGCGTGGCGATGTCCACCGTCACCGATAGCTTGTTGCGATTGGCCGACAGGTAATAGGCGGCTTCGCTCGTGGCATTGCCATCCTGGTCTTTCAGATAAGGCGGCCCCCATGCGCGCGTGTCGTCGCCCGCCCCCGGCCGCTCGATCTTGACGACCTCGGCGCCCAGATCGGCCAGGTTCTGCGTGCACCAGGGCCCGGCCAGCACGCGGGTCAGGTCGAGGACGCGGATGCCGGTGAGCGGAGCGGGACGCGGCGGCGTGGATTGCGCGGACATATGCTTCAAGCCTAAAAAGACACGACGGGTCGATAATCTTAGCCAATTCTCCGCCCGCGCCCTTTCATCACTCCCGCCCATGACCACGCCCACTCCCCTATTGCGAGACCAGTTGCCTGCGCTTTTCGCCCCGCGCGCGGCCGACACGCACAAAGGCAGCTTCGGCACCCTGGGCGTGCTGGGCGGCGGCCCCGGCATGACCGGCGCGCCGCTGCTGGCCGCCCGGGCCGCGCTGCGCCTGGGCGCGGGCAAGGTGCTGGTGGGTTTTGCCCAGGACATCGCGCCCTTGCCCTGCGATCCGCTGCAGCCCGAGCTGATGCTGCGGTCCGGCCGCGACCTCCTGGCCGACGCCGGCCCGCTGGGCTTGACGACCTGGGTGGCCGGCTGCGGACTGGGCACGCTCGACAACGCGGTCCTGCTCCTGTCCACCCTGTTCCAGACCCGCGCGCAAACGCCGCTGGTGCTGGACGCCGACGGCCTGAACCTGCTGGCGCAAGGCGCCTTGCGGTCCGATTGGGGGCCGGCTCCCGTGGTGCTCACCCCCCATCCCGCGGAAGCCGGCAGGCTGCTGGGCTGCACGGCCGAACGCATCCAGGCCGACCGGCCCGCCGCCGCGCAGGCTTTGGCGCGGCAATACCGGGCCTGGGTCGTCCTCAAGGGCGCGGGCACCCTGGTCTGCCCGCCCGCCGCGGATATGTGTTGGATCAATACCACGGGCAACCCGGGTCTGGCCACGGCCGGCACCGGCGACGTGCTGGCCGGCATGCTGGGCAGCCTGATCGCCCAGGGCGTGCCGCTGGAGCAGGCCGTGCCCGGCGCGGTCTGGCTGCACGGCGCGGCGGCCGACGCCCTGGTGGCCGCGGGCACGGGGCCCATAGGGCTGACGGCGGGAGAGCTCGCGGATGCCGCTCGCACGCTACGAAATCGCAGCTGAGGCACTTTTATTTCTTATTATGAAATTGAATCTCACGATATAGGAATTTTTACAAAATACCTGGGGTTTACCCTAGAATTTTTATTGCGTGAGTTTAGGGTTATCCCTATACTGACTTCATTGCTTACCAAGGCACTTCCGCCGATCTGGAGCCGCAATGAAGACCAACACCGAATTCCGCCTGACCGACCAACTCGAACGCGAACTGATGCTCGAGGCCATGAGCGCCTCCGAAACCGTGAAGCTGGTCCCCTTCCTGAAGTCCTCCGGCCTGGCCGTGGTCCGCGCCGCCGACAGGCTGCTCGGCTTCATCAGCCGCCTGAACGACGCCATGGATCGCGCCTACAACTACAACACGCGCTTCGCCAGCACGCAGTGGTAAGCCGCTCGCAAGCACGTTAAAGATCGCGCGTTGCGCGCGCGGTCCAGCATCTGACGACGGCCGGGCCGGCGGACAAATCCGCCGGCCCGGCCGTTGTGCTTTTCAGTCCTGCGCATCGGGGAGATAATCGCCTGCTTATCAATCCGGAGTTGCACCATGATGTCGCGCACCACTGCGGTTTTCTTCGCCTCTCTGGGCATGGCCGGCCTTGCCGCCATCGCCACCCCCGCCCGGGCCCAGACCTTGAAAATCGCCGTTGCCTCCGAGCCGACGGCGGCCGACCCCTACTATCACCGCATGGCGCAGAACGAATCGCTCGCGGCCCATATCTTCCAGACGCTGATCGTGCGCACGGCCGACATGAAGCTCGTGCCCGGCCTGGCCACCTCATGGAAGGCCCTCGACGACACGACCTGGGAATTCAAACTGCGCGACGGCGTGAAGTTCTCCAACGGCCAGCCCTTCACTTCGCAGGACGTGCTGTTCACCATCTGCCGCTCGCTCAACAACCCCACCAACATCTCGCTGTCGTACACCGACACCACCAAGCGTCTGGTCGATGTGCAAACGCCCGACGACCACACCGTCATCATCAAGACCGACGGCCCCCTGCCGATCCTCCCGGCCGACTTCTCCCACGGGTTGCCCATTCTCTGGAACGGCATCGTGCCGCACGGCAAGCTCACCTTCACGCCCAAGACCGGCTGCGGCGTCACCGGCCCCTGGCCCACGGCAGCCGACTTCAACAACGGCAAAGACGCCATCGGCACCGGCCCCTACCTGCTGAAGTCCTACGTGCCGGGCTCCGGCGTCGATCTGGTGCGCAACGAGAACTACTGGGACGCGAGCCACAAGCCCTACTGGAAGGAAGTGAAGCTCATCCCGGTGCCCAATGCGGGCCCGCGCCTGACCGGCCTGCTCTCGGGCGACTTCGACCTGATCGAGAACCCGGCCGCGCGCGACCTGCAGCGCATCAAGAACGATCCCAAGTTCGGCTTCGTGGCCACGCCCTCGACCCGCCTGATCTTTTTCCAGCCCGCCATCGGCCGCAATCCCGGCGCGACGGTACAGGCGCCCGACGGCAAGAACCCGCTGGCCGACGTGCGCGTGCGCCGCGCCATCAATATCGCCATCGACCGCAAGACCATCGTCGCCCGCCTGATGGACGGCATGGCGACCGTGGCCAACCAGTACATGCCCGACGGCCTGCTGGGCGCGCTGCCCCATGCGCCCGAGATCAAGTACGACCCCGCGGCGGCCAAGAAGCTGCTGGCCGAGGCCGGCTATCCCAATGGCTTCGACCTCACGCTGTCCTCGACCAACGACCGCTACATCAACGACAGCCAGATCGTGCAGGCCGTGGCGCAATACCTGTCGCGCATCGGCATCAAGACGCACGTCGACACCATGAACGCCGCCATCTACTTCCCCAAGCGAGCCAAGCTGGAGTTCGGCTTCTCGATGGGCGGCTGGGGCGCGGACAACGGCGAGGCCTCGGACCTGTTCCAGATCTGGGTGACCACCCATAATCCGCCCAAGGCGCTGGGCACCAGCAACTACGGCCGGTTCTCCGATCCCGAATTCGACAAAGTCTTCCTGCAGGGCATGAGCACGGTCGATCCGCAGAAGCGCCAGAAGTTGTACGAGCAGGCCACGCAAATGGCGCTGAACGACGTGCCGATCATCCCGCTGCAATTCGAAAGCACCATCTGGGCTTTCCGCAAGGGCATCACCTACGAAGGCCGTCGCGACCAGTACACGCTGGCCATGTCGGCCAAGCCGGTGAAGATGTAGGGCCATGACTACGATGCACGCATTCGATCTGCCCAAGCCGGACATCTCATCCGAACGCGCCGGCAATACCGGCGCCGAAGGCGTCTGGCACTTCGACTCGGGCGCGGCGGGCCGCCACGTGATGGTCACCGCGCTCATCCACGGCGACGAGATCTGCGGCGCCTGGGCCTTGAAGACGCTGCTGGCCGCGGGCGTGCGTCCGCGGCGCGGCAAGCTCACCCTGGCCTTCTGCAACCTGGCCGCCTTCGACCGCTTCGATCCGCAAAGCAAGCCGGTCTCGCGCTTCGTCGACGAAGACATGAACCGCATCTGGAGCGCGGACAAGCTGGCCGCGAACGACACGCAGGAACGCCGCCGCGCCAACGTGCTGCTGCCCTGGGTGCAGCAGGCCGACTGGCTGCTCGACCTGCACTCGATGAGCGCGTCGAGCGAGCCCCTGCAGCTCAGCGGAATCGAACGCCGCAACATCGACCTGGCCTTGTCGCTGGGCCGGCCAGCCTACATCATCGCCGACGCCGGCCACGCCGCCGGTGTGCGCATGCGCGACTACGGCCGCTTCGGCGAACCCGGCGACAACGGCACGCGCTCGCTGCTGATCGAATGCGGCCTGCACGGCGCGCGCTCGTCGCGCGACGTGGCCGTCGACCAGACGGCGCGCTTTCTCGCGGCGTCCGGCGCGGTGGATCGCGCCGACCTGCCGGCCGGGTGGTTCCTGCCCGACTTGCCGCGCCAGCAAGCCCTGCGCGTCACGCAAGCCGTCGCCGCGCGCAGCACCGATTTCCGTTTCGCTCAAGAATGGAAAGGCCTGGAATCCCTGCCCGCCGGCGCGGTCATAGGTTGGAACGACGGCGAACCGGTGACCGCGCCTTATGACGATTGCGTGCTCATCATGCCCTCGTCGCTGGCCAATCTGCAGCCCGGCGTCACCGTGGTGCGCCTGGCCCAACCTCTGGCCTAGGGCCTGTCGACGGAATATCCGCAGTGGCCCTGTTCATCGTGCGCCGTCTCATCCAGAGCGCCTTCGTGCTCCTGGCGGTCTCGCTCGTGGTTTTCCTCGCGGTGTATGCCGTGGGGGATCCGATCGAACTGCTGGTGAGTCCCCAAGCCAGCCCCGCCGACCGCGCCGCCATGATCGCGCGGCTGGGACTGGACCTGCCCCTGTGGGAACAGTACTGGCACTTCCTGGTGCGCGCGCTGCACGGCGACCTGGGCGCTTCTTTCGTCTACGGCACCTCGACCATCCAGCTGATCGCGCAGCGCATGCCGGCCACTTTCGAGCTGGTCGTCATCGCCATTACCTTGACCTGCGTCGTCGGCGTGCCGCTGGGGCTGGTGGCCGGTTTGTATCGCAACAGGCTGCTGGGCAAGGGCATCCTCTCGAGCTCGGTGCTGGGCTTTTCGCTGCCCAACTTCTGGCTGGGCATGATGCTGATCCTCACCTTTGCCGTGTGGCTGGGCTGGCTGCCCGCCTCGGGCCGGGCCGATCCGGTCAACGTGCTGGGCATCCCGCTGACCCTCACCACGCTGCAAGGCTGGCGCCATCTCATCCTGCCCGCCATCAATCTGTCGCTGGCCAACATCGCGCTGGTGCTGCGCATGACGGCCTCGGGCGTGGCCGAGGCGCAATCGCAGGAATACGTGAAGTTCGCGCGCGCCAAGGGCATACGGCCCGGGCGCATCGTGATGCGCCACATTCTGCGCAACATCCTCATTCCCGTGATTACCGTGATCGGCCTGGAATTCGGCCAGCTCATCGCCTATTCCACCATCACCGAAACCGTGTTCGCCTGGCCGGGCATGGGCAAGCTGCTCATCGACAGCGTCTACCATCTGGACCGTCCCGTGGTGGTGGCCTACGTCATGCTGGCCACGCTGATCTTCGTGCTGGTGAACCTGGTCGTCGACATTCTCTACGCGGCGCTCGATCCGCGCGTGCAGCTCGTGGAAAACGCGGCCTGAAGCACCATGCAGACGATTTCTTCCAAAACCCGCACCCGCACGCTGCAGCCGCTGCCCGACACGCCGCGGCGCGCCGGCATACTCAAGCATTTGCGTTCCCGCCCCACCGTGCGCGGCGCGGGCCTGGCCCTGCTCGCGCTCATCGTGCTGGTGCTGGTGGCGCCTTACTTCGCACCGCAAAACCCCTACAACCTGGCTGATCTGAATCTGCTCGACGGCCGGCTCGCGCCGTTTTCGCAGTCCATGGACGGCGCGCGCTACCTGCTGGGCACCGACGACCAGGGCCGCGACATGCTCAGCGCCATTCTGTATGGCCTGCGCATCAGCCTGCTGGTGGGCCTGGTGTCGGTGGTGATCGCCACCGCCATCGGCAGCCTGGTGGGCCTGCTCGCGGCCTATGCCGGCGGTCTCGTCGACATGCTGCTCATGCGGCTGGTGGATTTCGTCCTGGGTTTTCCTTCCATTCTGGTGGCCCTGGTGCTGCTGGCCATCATGGGCCGCGGTGTGGACAAGGTGATCCTGGCCATCGTGCTGGTGCAATGGGCGCATTACGCGCGCATCATGCGCGGCCGTGCCCTGCAGGAGCGCCATAAAGAATACGTCGAGGCCGCCGCCAACCTGGGCTACCCGGCGTGGCGCGTCATGCTGGTCCACCTGCTGCCCAACTGCATTGGACCGGTGCTGGTATTTGCTACCGTGCAGGTGGCCCACGCCATCGTGCTCGAAGCCACGCTGTCCTTCCTGGGCGTGGGCGTGCCGGTCACGCGGCCTTCGCTGGGCCTGCTGATCGCCAACGGCTTTCAATACCTGCTGTCGGGCGACTACTGGATCAGCCTGTTCCCCGGCCTGGCCTTGCTGGTACTGATCCTCATCATCAATATCGTGGGCGAGCGCCTGCGCAACGCCCTGGACCCGAAGAAGTGACCGATCCCTGGAACCGGCTCGAAGCGGCCTTTCCTTCCCAGGCGCGCCAACCCGGCGCGCCCCGGCAAGCGCCGCTGCTGGACGTGCGCGGCCTGCGCACGGCCTTTCATACCGAAGCCGGCGCGTGGCCGGCCGTCGACGGCGTCGATCTGTCGGTGCGGTGCGGCGAGATACTGGGCCTGGTGGGCGAAT
Organism: uncultured Bordetella sp.; assembly: GCA_937881145.1. GTDB lineage: Bacteria > Pseudomonadota > Gammaproteobacteria > Burkholderiales > Burkholderiaceae_B > Bordetella. Next base: position 3,479 of record CALGFL010000123.1, on the reverse strand, counting down.
CGGGCTCGGGAAAATCCGTGACCGGCTTTTCGCTTCGGGGCCTGATCGACCCACCGGGCGAGGTGATCGAAGGCGAGATCCGCTTCGACGGCCAGGATCTGCGCACCCTTGACGAGGAGCAGATGCGGCAGTTGCGCGGCAACCGCATCGCCATGATCTTCCAGGACCCGCTGATGACGCTCAACCCGGTGCTGCGCATCGAGGAGCAGATGCTCGAGGCCATCCAGGCGCATGCCCCGGTGCCGCGCCGCGAAGCGCTGCGCCGCTGCGTTCAGGCGCTGGAAATGGTCGGCATTCCTTCGCCGGAGAAGCGCCTGCGCAGCTACCCGCACGAATTCTCCGGCGGCATGCGCCAGCGCGTGGCCATCGCCATCGCCATGCTCAACAAGCCCGACCTCATCATCTGCGACGAGCCCACCACTGCGCTGGACGTCACCATCCAGGGTCAGATTCTCTACCGCATGCAGCAGATCTGCCGCGAACACGGCACGGCGCTCATCTGGATCACCCACGACCTGGGCGTGGTGGCCGAGCTGGCCGACCGCGTGGCCGTGATGTACGCGGGCCGCATCGTCGAGACCGGCCCCGTGGCCCAGGTGCTGGACGCGCCGCGCCACCCCTACACGCGCGGCCTGCTCGAATCCATGCCCGCGCGCACCCTGCCCGGCGCCCGGTTGCCCCAGATCGAAGGCATGGCGCCCAGCCTGGCGGCGCGGCCCGTGGGCTGCGCCTTCCGTCCGCGCTGCCCCAGTGCGGTGACGCGCTGCGCCGAACAGGCCCCCGCCCCCGTGCAGGAAGGCGACCGCGGCTACCGCTGCTATGTCCCGCTTGCGCAGACTCCCCGCGACGCATGAAATGACCGACGCAGAAAATCCCGTCATCGAACTGCGCGACGTCCACAAGCGCTTCGAAAGCCGCCCCGACATGGCCCAGCGCCTGCTGGCCCTGGGCGGCCGACCCATCTAGCGCCGCGTCGTGCACGCCGTCAACGGCGTATCGCTCTCGCTTGCGCGCGGCGAAGTCGTGGGCCTGGTGGGCGAGTCCGGCTGCGGCAAGTCCATGCTGGGCCGCGTCGTGGCCGGGCTGCACGCGCAAAGCGCGGGCCAGGTGCTCTACCAGGGCAAGGCCACCGCGCAACTGCAAGGCAAGCAGCGCCTGGACTACACGCTGGGCGTGCAGATGATCTTCCAGGATCCGCAGGCCTCGCTCAATCCGCGCCAACGCCTGCGGCAGATCCTGGGCGAGCCGCTCAAGGCGCACAGGCTGGTTCCCGCCGCACAGGTGCAAGAGCGCGTCGACCGCGCCCTGGGCGAAGTCGGCCTGGACCGCGACTACCGCGACCGCTATCCGCACGAGATCTCCGGCGGCCAGCGCCAGCGCATCGGCATCGCGCGGGCGCTGATGGTGTCGCCGCGTTTTCTGGTGTGCGACGAGCCGGTAGCCGCGCTGGACGTATCCATCCAGGCTCAGGTGATCAACCTCTTCATGGATTTGCGCGCCAGGCATGACCTGACCATGCTTTTCATCAGTCACGACCTGGGCGTGGTGCGCCACATCTCCGATCGCGTGGCCATCATGTACCTGGGCAAGATCGTCGAGCAGGCGCCGGCCGCCGAGATCTTCGCGCGCGCCAATCATCCGTACACGCAGGCGCTCATGGCCGAGATGCCCGATGTGGCGCGGCGCGGGCGGCAGTTCACGCCCATCCGCGGCGAGATCCCCTCGCCCCTGAATCCGCCTTCGGGCTGCGCCTTCCACCCGCGCTGCCCGCATGCCCTGCCGCGCTGCCGCGAACAGGCGCCCACACTCAAGACCATCGCCGCCGGACATTGGTCGGCTTGCCATCTGACCGAAACCGCCTGACCCCCCAAGCTTCGCAACCGATTCCCCCGCTGCCTCATGAAACCCGCCGATCTCAGCAACACCGAACGCCTCGCCCTCGAACTGGGCCATGCCGGCCGCAACGCCGTCGTCTACATCGACGAAGACCGCAACGCCGACCGCCCCATCACGCTGCACACTTATCGTCCCTATGGCCACACGCCCGACCGCCCCGTAGTGATCGTGCAGCATGGCGTGATGCGCAACGGCGACGACTACCGCGACTTCTGGGTGCCCGCGGCCGACAAGCACAAGCTCCTGATCGTGGCGCCGACCTTCTCCAACGAAATCTGGCCCGGTGTGGAAAGCTACAACAACGGCCTGGCCTACACCGCCATGGGCAACCCGCGCCATGTCGACGGCTGGTCCTACGCCCTGCCCGCGCGCGTGGTGGCCGACCTCGTCGCAGCCGAGCTCGTGGACGGCAACAACACCTATCTGTTCGGCCACTCGGCCGGCGGCCAGTTCGTGCACCGGCTCATGAGCAGCCAGTCGCACGCGCCCTGGAAGGCCGTGACCATCGGCAACCCCGGCTGGTACACGCTGCCCACCCTGGAACACAAATTCCCCGAAGGCCTGGGTGGCGTGGGCCTGACCGAGCAGCACCTGGAACGCCTGCTGTCCTATCCCATGACGATTCTGGCCGGCGACCGCGACATCGAAACCCAGGGCGAGCACCTGCCTTGCGATCCGCCCGCCATGGCCCAGGGCCCGCATCGCCACGCACGTGCGCACAACTATCTCGCGGCGGGCCAAGCCGAGGCCCGGCGCCGCGGCCTCGACTGCAGCTGGACGCTGCACAGCGTGCCCGGCGTCGGCCACGACGGCCGCGCCATGTCGGCCGTCTGCGCCAGCCTGTGGTTCGACGGCAAGATGCCCGATGCCGACGAGATCGCGCGCCTCACCGGCGGACAGGTCGCCTGAGTTCGCACGCATCCTGATATCTCTTAACGCTTCATTGCCCGATCAACCCCTCACTCTCTCCGACACCGCCATGAGCACGCTACCCACCACCGAACAGATGGTTGCCGGCATCTCCGCCTGGATGCTTTGCGAATCCCCCACCAGCTCGCCGGCCGGCGTGACGGCCATAGCGGAACTCACCGCCGACTATGCCCGCCAGCAAGGCCTGACCGCCACCATGATCCCGCTGGGCGATCACGTCGGCCCCGCGCTGTTCGCCACCAATCGTGCCGCGGGCGACACGCGCCCGGGCCTGCTCATCCTGGCGCACATGGACACCGTGCACCCCCTGGGCACGCTCAAGGACAACCCCGTCCGCATCGAAGGCGACCGCCTCTACGGCCCCGGCGGCTATGACATGAAGGCCGGTACCTACATCGCCCTGTCGGCCATGGCCGGCCTGGGCGAGCCCGGCGCCACCGCCCTGCCCATCGATTTCCTGATGGTGCCGGACGAAGAAACCGGCAGCCATGCCTCGCGTCCGCAGATCGAAAAGTTCGCCGCCAACGCCAAGTACTGTTTCGTCTGCGAACCGGCCCGCGCCGAAACCGGCATGTGCGTCACCGCCCGCAAGGGCACCGGCATGCTGCGCCTGGGTGAGCCGCGCCGCGAAGAGGTGGCTGCACGCTTGCACC
>CALGFL010000122.1 GCA_937881145.1 uncultured Bordetella sp. | reverse complement strand
TGCCTAGCGAGAAGCCTGCCTAGCCAGAAGCCTGCCACACACGGAAGATTGCAAATGAAAGAAGACATCCCACCCGCATCACGCCAAATGATGTTCCTGGACGTGCAAACGGGCGACAAGATCGTGACCCGTTCGACCGTCAACACCCGCGAAACCGTCGAACTCGACGGCAAGACCTACCCGCTCTTCAAGTGCGACGTGACCTCCAAGTCACACCCCTTCTACACCGGCGCGCAAACGCGCATCGTCGAAACCGGCCGCGTCGAGAAGTTCCGCGCCCGCTTCGCCCGCACCACCGGCTCCGCCAAGGCCTGATTGCCCGAATCGGCCGCGCAGCGTTGTGCCACATGCTGCAAAGGAAGAGACCTCCACGCTCCCCCCGGCTCGGCTAGCCCCTCAACGGGGTCGCTTTTGTCTCGGGGCAGCCAGGCGGCAAAACAGCAGCCCACCCGGGCTGCTTTTTTTTCCCAGATGAACCGCTAGTAGAATTTGCCCTTCATCCCGTGCCTTCCATGATGCGCTCCACCCCTGCCCGGCTCACTGAGCTGGGTACCACGAAACTGCCGCGACTGGCCCTCTTCGGGCTGGCGCTTGTCTACGTGGTGGCCGGGCTCTTCATGCGGGACCCGTGGAAGACGGACGACGTGGTAGGCCTGGCCACCATGCTGACGGCGCTGCACGAAGGCACATGGCTGCAGCCGCAGATCGGCCACCTGGCTTATGCGCAGGACGGCCCGATGGTCACCTGGGTCGGCGCCATCGCGATCAAACTGTTCGGCCCGCTCCTGGGCGATTTCACGGCCAGCCGCCTGCCCAACCTGCTGTGGTTCGCCATGAGCGCCTGCAGCGTCTGGTACGGCACGTATCTGGTGGGCCGCCGGGCCGAGGCTCAGCCTCTGGCCCTGCCCTTCGGCGGCGAGCCGCCGCCGCGCGCCTACGGCCGCATGCTCGCCGACGCAGCCCTGCTGCTGCTGCTGGCCACCGTCGGTATCCTGCAGCACATGCACGAGACTTCGGCGCTGCCGGCCGTCATGGCCTGGCAGGCGCTGGTGTTCTATTCGCTGACCCGCATCACCGACAAACCCCTCACGGGCGCGCTGACGCTGGGCGTGGCCATAGCCGGCAGCTTTCTCACACGTGGCTGGCCGGGCGGCCTGCCCGTCATGGCGGGCACGCTGGTGGCGTTCATGCCGCCCGGCGCGCTGCGCCGGCGCCTGCACTGGCTGCCCCTGGCGGCGCTGGTGGCCGCGGCGCTCATCCTGGCTTGGTGGATACCCGCCACCCACGGCAACAGCTACTGGACTCAAAGCTGGAAAGCCTGGAACCTGGGCTTTTACGCCTGGCCCGAATTCAACGCCAGCGGCCGCGCGCTGCGCGACCTGACCTGGTTCCTGTGGCCGACGTGGCCGCTGGTCCTGGTGGCCGTCTGGCAGTGGCGCACCTGGCTGTTTGCCTCGCACATCTGGCCGGCACTGGCGCTGCTCGTCTGCGCGCTGCTGCAGCTGTTCTTCGCGGCCGATCCGGACGACGGCCTCTACATCATGCTGGTCGTGCCCTGTGCCTCGCTGGCTGCGATGTCGCTGCCCACCTTGCGCCGCGGCGTGATCAACACCCTCGATTGTTTCGCCGTGATGTGCTTCTCGCTCACGGCGGTCACGGCCTGGCTGGGTTGGGTGGCGGTGCTCTTCGGCGTGCCCGCGGGCATCTCCCGCAACATCGCCCGCCACACGGCGGGCTACGTGCCGCCCATCTCCTGGATCGCGCTGCTGCTGGCGGCCGCCATCACGGGGATCTGGGTTGCACTCATCGTCTGGCGCTTCCGCGTGCGGCCTACCGCGCTGTGGCGCGGCACCATCCTCTCGGCCAGCGGCCTGGCCGCCACCTGGGGCCTGCTGGTGCTGCTGTGGCAGCCGGTGGTCGACTACGCGCGCAGCTATCGCACGGCCTCGGCCGAACTGGCCGCGGTCATCCAGACCAATATACGGCCTGGCGAATGCCTGCGCAGCGACGGCCTGGGCCCCGGCCAACGCGCCTCTTTCCTGGTGTTCCAGGGCCTTAACTTCTCCTACGATTTGACCTGCACGCTGGTTTTGCAGCAGACCACCCGCAAGGCGCTGGGCAACGGCACGGCCGCCTATAGCGGCGACAAGAACGTGCAAGAGCTCTGGCGTGGCGGCCGCCGCGCCGACCCCAACGAAATCTTCCGCCTGCTGCGCGTACCGGCCGGCTATCAATGACCGCATCGTTCCGAGCGCCCGTGCAACGACTGGGCGCCACCATGCTGAACATCATGCGGCAGGCCTGGCCGGTGCTGGTGGGCCAGTGGGCCAGCGTCGCTTTCGGCGTGCTCGACACTGCCATGACGGGCCACTCCAGCCCCGACGACCTGGCCGCCATGTCGCTGTCGGTCTCGATCTACATCACCGTCTTTGTGGGCCTGATGGGCGTGCTGCATGCGCTCATCCCCATCCTGGCCCAGCGCTTCGGCGCGCAGCGTCACGACGAGGTGGGCCGGCTGTGGGGCCAGGGCGTCTGGCTGTCGCTGGTGCTATCGGTGGTGGGCGGCGCGCTCATGCAGTTTCCCGACGTCTGGCTGGCCATGTCGGGGCACGTCGATCCCGGCGTGCGCGAGCGCATGGTCGCCTACCTGGACACGCTGACGCTGGCCCTGCCCGCGACACTGATCTTTCGCACCGTCTACGCGCTGGGCAGCGCGGTGTCGCGCCCGCGCGTCGCCATGCTGATCAACCTGTCTACGGTGCTGCTCAAGGCGTACTTCAACTGGCTGCTCATCTACGGCCATATGGGCCTGCCCGAGATGGGCGCCGCCGGCGCGGGGCTGGCGACCGCGCTGGTCTCCTGGATCGGCATGTTCGCCGGCCTCTGGTATGTGCTGCGCGACCGCAGCTTCGCGCCCTTTCACCTGCGCCTGGGCCGGCCGCAATGGCAGCCGCTCAAGGAACTGCTGCGCCTGGGCCTGCCCATGGGCGGCTCGTATCTGATCGAAGTGTCGTCCTTCACCTTCATGGCCTTGCTGGTGGCGCGCTGCCGGGAACTGGACGCGCAATTTCAAACGGGCGGCCGACGGCTGTATTACCTGTCGACCAGCCCGACGGAATTCACGCAGATCATCGCGCGTCTGGGGGACGCCGGACTGGGCAACATCGACCCGTTCAGCGCGG
>CALGFL010000121.1 GCA_937881145.1 uncultured Bordetella sp. | reverse complement strand
CGAGCCAGCCGACCGGCCGCTTGCCGGTGAACTTCTGCATGATGTCCATGGTGCGCGTGATCATGCCGGCCTGATCCGCTTCCTTGTGGATCGGTCCTTGCTCGTAGGCGTGGCCCATGAACTCCCAGCCGTCGCTGCGCGCCTGCTCGGCAACGCGCGGATAGTCCTCGCAGATGCGCGCGTTCGCCGCGAGCGTCGGCTTGATCTTGAGCTTGCGAAACAGCTCGTGGAAGCGCCAGCAGCCGACGCGCATGCCGTATTCGTGGAAGCCCCAATGCACCACGTCCGGCATCAGCGGCACGCCTGTCGGAGCGGGCAGAAGCTGGCGCGCCATCGGCTTGGCGATGTCCCAGACCTCGTAATTGACGATCGACCAGAATACGATGCGTGCCTTGCCAGGCAGCTTGAGCGGCGGCCGGTCGACAATGGCCGAATAGTCAGCGCGGTCTTTCGGGATCATAGGGCCGGCCATGGTGACCTCGTCTGCATGGAAAAAAATGCGCCCGGTCTGCTTGGCAAACCGGGCGCGGCTTTTCAAGGGGAGCGGGCGGCAACCGCCGGTTTCGCGCTTAGATCGTGGCCTGCTCGTAATGCCCGTTGCCGAGGTTGCCGTCGGGGTAAATGCCGTGCGCGGCGATCCATTCGCGCGCCTCGTTATAGACTTCCTTGCTGTAGGGTTCGAACACCAGCCGCTCGCCCGGCCCCCAGCGCCGCGTGTCCATGCGCGCGTGATAGCGCTCGGGAAATTCCTTCAGGAAATAGTGCGTGTAGAGCTCCGGCCGCAGGTCGAGGTCGCGCTGGGCGCGGCGCAACGCGCGGTAGAACTTGCGCAAGTCCTCCGGGTCCGGCGCGCCGTGTACCATCATGCCGATCATGAAGGTGGCATCGAGGATTTTACGATAGCCAAGCTGCTCGGCGAAATAATACGGACCGCTGAACAGGTGAACGGCCGGCGCGGAGCCCTCGAGCAACTTGTCCATACGGGCGAACAGCATGCCGTCGGAGTAGACGAGGTTCATCTTCTCCTGCGGGATGAATTGTTCAAGCGCCTGGATCGTCGCGTAGTGGCTGCCGGACTGGTAGCCGACCGAGATCGGTACGCCCGCCAGATCTTCCGGCGTTTTGATCTTGGAATCCGGTTGCACGAAAATGCCCGCCGGCGACACCGAGTAGACCTCGCGTGACATGCGGCCAAGTCCCTTGGACGCGGCGACGTTGATGGTCCAGTGGCAGGCGCAGCTCACATCCGCCTTGCGGCCGGCTTCGAACGACTGCATGGCGCCGACCTTGTCGCCTTTGTCGTGGTGCTTGCCGTCGCTGGACTTGATCAGCTCGCGGAACTCGTAGTCGAGACCTTCCTGCGTGAAATACCCCTTGTCGTGGGCGATCCATTCCTGCAGGCGGAAGTGTGGTTCGATCAGGAACTTGGCCATGGTTGTTTTCCTTCCTGTCAATGCGCTGGAACGTGCGCTTCCTTGATCACGCCACCCCAGGTCTGCGTTTCTTTCTTGATGAAGGCGGCGGCCTCGGCCGGCGTACCGCCGGCGGCGTGCAGATTGCGCTTGGCGAACTTGTCCTGCACGTCCTTGCTCTTGAGCACGTCGTTGACCGCCGCGTTGAGCTTGGCAACGATCGCGGCCGGCGTTTTCGGCGGCGCGGCGATGGCGTTCCAGGTGCCGGACTCGAAGCCTTTTACGCCGGCTTCATCGAGCGTCGGAATATCGGGCAAGTTGGGAATGCGCTTGGTGGTCGCCACCGCGAGAATGCGCGCCTTGCCGGCCTGATGCAGTTTGAGCGCGGACGCGAGCTCCATGAAAATCATGTCGACGTGGCCCGCGATGAGATCGTTGAGCGCCGGCGCCGTGCCCTTGTACGGCACGTGCACGAGCTTCGTGCCGGTCACCTCTTCGAACAGCGCCGCGGTCAGATGCGAGGTGGTGCCGATGCCCTGCGAGGCGTAATTGATCTTGCCCGGATTGGCCTTGGCGTAGGCGATGAATTCCTGCGCTGTCTTGGCCGGGAAGTCCGGCCGCACCAGCAGCACATTGGCGACCGTGGTCATGATCGCCACCGGCTCGAACTGGGTCGGATCGAAAGCCATCTTCTTGTAGAGCAGCGGATTGACCGTGAGCGGCGAGGGCTGCGCGGCGAGCAAAGTGTAGCCGTCCGGCTCTGAGGTGAATACCGCTTCGGCGCCGATATTGCCGGCGGCGCCGGAGCGGTTTTCCACCACCACCGGCTGGCCGAGTTTCTCCTGCAGGCCGTTGGCGATGATGCGCGTCACGGTGTCGACGCCGCCGCCGGCCGGCACGCAGACGATGATGTGGATGGGCCGGTTCGGGTAGCTGGCCGCGGCGTCCTGTGCTGATGCGCTAGACGCAAGCGTGGCCGCCGCCAGTAAAGCGAGAAAAAAGCGCACGATATCCTCCCTGCGCCGCGTTGAGGCGGCGATATGTTTTGCCGAAGTATGCCACCGAAGGGCAGGCGGCGGCAATGAAGCCGGTGTCGTCCCCGCGAAAGCGGGGGCCCATACACTGTGCCCCATCGATGGATTGCGCAGTATGGGTCCCGGGCCTCCCCCGCTTGCTCGGTCGCCCCGGACGACAGTGCGCATTCGCGAAAACTGGAGGCTGGGTTGCGGTCTGCCGTATTGTAGCGGGCCTGCGCTTCAAGCATCGTCGGCCCGCAATCAGGAGTCGCCTGTGCATTCCTACGAAATCCTCGCCGTCACGGCGGGCGCCTTCCTGCTCGCGGGCTTCGTCAAGGGCGTGATCGGCCTCGGCCTGCCGACGGTGGCAATCGGCCTGCTTGGGCTGATGATGACGCCGGCGCAGGCGGCGGCGATCATGGTGGCGCCGGCGCTGATCACCAATGTCTGGCAGGCGATGGTGGGCAAGAGCCTGCTGCCGTTGCTTGGGCGGATCTGGCCGATGCTCGCCGGCATCTGTCTTGGCACCTTCATCGCCGCGGCATGGCTGCCTGGCGCCAATAGCGGGCGGGCGACGATCTGTCTCGTCGTCGCGCACGTGCTCTATGCCGGGCTCGGCCTGACCATGATGGATTTCCATGTCTCGCCGCGCGCCGAACGCTGGCTGAGCCTGCCGATCGGCGTCTTAACCGGCGCGGTCACCGCCGCGACCGGCGTCTACGTGCTGCCGGGCACGCCCTATTTGCACGCCCTGAAACTCGACCGGCATCAACTCGTGCAGATGCTCGGCATATCCTTCACGGTGTCGACGCTGGCGCTCGCGACCGCGCTGATGCATGCCGGCGAAATCGGCATGTCGCTGGCGGTGCCAGTGCTCATCGCGATCGTGGCGTCGCTTGCCGGCATGTGGCTGGGGCAAATTGTGCGCGGCCGCGTGCAGGAGAAAACGTTCAGGCTGTGGTTCTTCCTCGGGCTGCTCGCGCTTGGCATCCATCTGGCGCTACGCGGCTTGCTGTGATGGACTGGATCGCTTGGCCCTTCTCTCGATCAGGATGAAGCGATGAAAATCGTCGATCTCTCCCACGTCATGAACGTGCACACGCCCGGCTGGGTCG
>CALGFL010000120.1 GCA_937881145.1 uncultured Bordetella sp. | reverse complement strand
CCGGCGCGGATCAACCGTGGCGCGTTGTACAGCCGCGCGGCGGTCAGGGCCAGGATCTCGACTTCGGCGACGATGCGCGCCACGCCGTAGGCGCATTCGCGCATCATGCCGGCCAGGCGCGCGCCTTCGCGGCCGCGCGCTTCCTGCATCTGGTCCAGGGCCTGCTTGGCGGCCTGCAGGCACGCGGCGCCCCAGGCCAGCGGGTCGAGCGCATCGTTGCCGCGCTGGCCCGGCCAGTTGTAAAGCTCGACCAGGCGCGGAGCAGCCACGTCGGGCATGGCCTGGCGCGCGACTTTGAGCTGTTCGGCCACGCGGTCGAGCCAAGCGGGATCGAGCGAGGCCAGCTCGGTGCCGGCATGGCGCGTGTAGGACACGCGCACCTCGACCTTGCCGCGCTCCAGGCCGGCGGTCAGCAGTTCGCGCAGCGGCGTCTCGACGTGCCGCAATTCGTCGGGCAGGCGAAAGTACAGGTCCAGATAACGGCTGTTGACGCTGCGCAGTTCCAGTGCGATCGAGCCCGAGTCGAGGTCGGCCCGGGCGTTGCCGAAAGCGGTCATGCTGCGGATCATGTAGGGCATCCAGAAAGAAGCGGTTCAATCGAGGATAACACCCGGGCCCTTACAATCGAGGCCATCCGATGCCCATGCATCCTTGCCCCATACGGAGCCTTGCCGTGACGACCACGATTTCCCGCCCTTCGGGCCGCCAAGCCGACGAACTGCGTCCTTTCTCGCTGGAGCGCGGCTATACCCGCTACGCCGAAGGCTCGGTGCTGGTGAAGGCGGGCCATACTCATGTGCTTTGCACGGCCAGCGTGCTCGACAAAGTGCCGCCTTTTCTGAAAGGCCAGGGACAGGGCTGGGTGACGGCCGAATACGGCATGCTGCCGCGCGCCACGCACACCCGCGGCGAGCGCGAAGCGGCCAAGGGCAAGCAGAGCGGCCGCACGCAGGAGATTCAGCGCCTGATCGGCCGCAGCCTGCGCGCCGTCATCGATCTGAAGGCCTTGGGCGAGCGCACTTTGCATCTGGATTGCGACGTGCTGCAGGCCGACGGCGGTACGCGCTGCGCCAGCATCACCGGTGCCTGGGTGGCCGCGTCCGACGCCGTGGCGCTGTTGATCAGGCGCGGCGATCTGCAGGCCAGCCCCGTACGCGATCACGTCGCGGCCGTGTCGGTCGGCCTGGTCCAGGACAGGCCTGTGCTGGATCTGGACTACCAGGAAGATTCGGCCTGCCAGGCCGACGTCAATGTCGTCATGACCGGTAGCGGCGCCTTTGTGGAAGTGCAGGGCACGGGTGAAGAAGCCACCTTCACCCGTGCGCAGCTCGAGGCCATGCTGAGCCTGGCCGAAGACGGCATCGCGCAACTGGTGGCCGCGCAGCGGGCCGCGCTGGCCTGATGGAGCGATTACGCGCAGTGTCAAAAAACTGCCAAGCTTGATTTCTACAATTCCCTTCATCCATACGGCCGCAGAACGCGGACCGTTTCTTTGTCGGGTAGTAGAAAATGCACAAAGCTCTCAAGGTAAGTACGACGCTGTCGCTCACGCTGCTGGTATTCGTGGTTTGCTTCGCAATGGCCGCGGCGGCGGCGATTTTCATCCTGCATGGCGACAGGCAGACCATCGAACTCCTGGGCAAGGCCAATATCGAGCGCGCCAACGATCTGAGCGATATGAGCAGCCACTTGTTCCTGGCGCGCGCCGACCTGGCCGATGCCAAGATCTATATGGAAAGCGGCCTGCAGGAGCCGCGCGACGCCGCGCTCAAGCACGCCGATGCCTTGCTGATGGCCGCGCGCAACAGCAGCAAGCGCCTGGCCGAGAACGCTGACGGCGATCCCCAGGGCCACATCCTGTTCGAGCGCGTCATGACGAGCGCGAAAATCCTGAACGACCAGGTTTTGACCCCTTTGCACAAGGCCGTCGGTGGCTGGAACGGCGTGGTGGCCAACCGCATCGTGAGCCAGCATCTGGTCGACGGCATCGCCCATTACGTCGATGCCGTCAGCGCCTATCAGGCCTATGCGCGCGCGCAGGGCCTCGATGCCGTAGCCCGGGCCAGCCGCGCGCAATCGCGCGCCATGGCCGCGGCGCTGGCCGCCTTGATCCTGATCGCCTTGCTGGCCCTGGTCATACGTGTTTCGTTCCATCGCTCCATACTCAAGCCGCTGAACGAAGCCGGCCAGCACTTTGACCGCATTGCCGCCGGCGATCTGACGGGCGCCGTGGCTCAGCGCAGCAAGAACGAAGTAGGCGTGCTTTATGCGGCCATGGCCCGCATGCAGGCTGGCCTGAGCCAGGCGGTCGCCGCCGTGCGCCACGGCGTCGAGGGCATCCATGCCGGCACGGCCGACATCGCCGAAGCCGGCAACGATGTGTCGGCGCGCAGCGGCCGGCAGGCAGGCGCTTTACAGGAATCGTCCGCGAGCCTGGCACTCTTGGCGGACACCGTGACGAGCAACGCGGACGAGGCCGGCAAAGCCAGCCGGCAGATGCAGGAGGTTGCCGCGCTGGCCCGCCAGGGCGGCCAGGCCGTCGAGGCTGCCGTGGCCAGCATGCAAGGCATCGCCACGGCCTCGAACCGCATCGCCGAAATCGTTACCGTGGTGGACGGCATCGCCTTCCAGACCAATCTGCTGGCCTTGAACGCGGCGGTCGAAGCGGCTCGCGCCGGCACGCAGGGCAAGGGCTTTGCCGTCGTGGCGGGCGAGGTGCGGACGCTGGCGCAGCGCAGCGCCCAGGCGGCCCAGGAAATCAAAAAGCTCATCGGCAACGCCAGGGAACGCGTCGACGCGGGCGTGCGCGAGGTCGGCCAGGCCGGCGCGACCATCGGCCGCGTCGTCCAGTCAGTCGATGGCATTACGGCCACCATGTCGCAGATCTCGCAAGCCAGCCTGCACCAGGCTCAGGACTTGGCGTCGATCAATCGCACCGTGGAAGCGCTCGGACGCAGCACTCAGGAGGACTCGGTCATGGTCGAACGCACGGCCAGCCAGGCCGAAGAGCTGGCTGACCTGGCTCAGAGCCTGCGCAACGCCGTGGCCGCCTTCAAGCTCGAAGAAAAGCACGCCGCCGACCCCGACCTCCTGCCGCCACCGCCGCGCGGCGCCTATTTGGCTTTGGCCGCCGGCGTGTAAACGTCCACCAGCAGCGAGGCGCGTTCGTTCTTGACGCGGCGCTTGAGCTCGGCGACCGCGGCCGCGACATCCTGGGGCTCGACGCCCTCGCACTGCTGCGGCTGCACTACCAAGGCGGCCGCTCCCAGCGTGACGCAGGGAAAAAAGCGCGGCACGCCGTATCGATCCTGCAATTCGATGCCGCCCTGGCCGCGGTCGTGCTCGTCGTAGAGTTCGAGGGCCCGCTGGTTGAATTCCACGATCAGGCCTTCGAGCCGGGCGCGCCAGTCGCCGCTGCGCATCAGCATGACGAAGTCGTCGCCGCCCACGTGGCCGACGAAATCCTGCTGCGCGTCGCAATGCCGCTTGATGACCTCGGCGCACAGCTGGATCACGGCATCGCCGCGCCAATAGCCGTACATGTCGTTGAAGGACTTGAAGTGGTTCAGATCGCCATAGCAGGCGATGAAGCATTCGGGTCCCGACACGAGCTGCTGCATCTGGCGCTTGATCGGAATATTGCCGGGCAGCGCCGTCAGCGGGTTGGCATAGCGCGCGGTCTCCAGGCGCAGCTCGGTCACGGCGCGCACGAGCGATTCGCCCGTGCCCAGGCCCGCATAGCGGCCTTCCCGGGTGATGATGAAGCCGTCGCGCAGATAGCGCTGGTCTTCCGAAGCGAGCACCGGCGCCAGCCTGTCGATGGGTGTTCCGACATCGAGCATGACGGGCCGGGGACTCATGAACGTCGTGCAAGGGTCGCGGCCGAAGAGATCGCGCGTATAGCGCATGGCGTATTTTTCGGAGAACGTATGCCGATTGATGAGACCGATGGGACGTTGCTCTTTGTCCAGCACGGCGACCGAATGCAGATCGGGGAAATCCTGGAACAGCTTGTCGATGTCGTCGTTGGCATGGTGTTCGGGCTGCACCGCCACGGCCTCGACGAGCAGGGTCTCGACCGTGCCGCTCTCGGCCAGGACTCGCCGCGAGCGGTCCAGCCTCAAGAGCGCCAGCACCGGTTCGGGCAGCTCGATCTGGGGCTGCGGCTCGACCAGGCCAAGTTGCCAGCCCTGGGCATAGCGCATGCCCAGGTCGCGCACCGTGGCCAGGTCCGCGGCCGTCTCGATTCCCTCGGCCAGCAACGGCGTTCCGAGCGCCTGGGCCACCGACATGAGCGCCCGGATCAATTGCTGGCCCGAGACGCTGCTGCTGATGCCATGGAGAAAATGGCGGTCGATCTTGACCAGATCGGGCTGCAGACTCACCCAAAGCTGCAGATTGGTATTGCCCGTGCCGTAATCGTCCAGCGCCAGGCCGATGCCGTGCTCGCGCAGGCACAAGCGGGCCTGCAGCAGGCTGTCCATGTCGTTGCCCGCGGCGTCTTGCTCGGTGAGCTCGATGACGAGATCGCCTGGCGGCATGCCGCTATCGCCGAGCAGATGGCGGGGCAGTTCGGCGCCCCAACGGTTCCAGCAGGTCAGGACAGTGTTGATCGACAAATTGAGCAGAAGCTTGCCGCGCACGCCGCTTTGCACGAATCCGCGCAAGCTGGCGCTAGCGCAAGCCAGTTCCAGTTCGATCAGGCGCCCCAGCTTGCGTGCCGTGCCGAACAGGGCCGAGGGCATGTGCAACGGGCTGTTGCGCGGGCCGCGGATGAGCCCTTCATAACCGAGGATGCTGCCGTGGAACAGATCGGCGATGAGCTGGTAGTGCGGATGCAATTGTCCGTCGCGGACAATGCGTTCAAACTCGGTGGCCAGGGTCAGCGGGGCGTCGACTTCGAACATGGGGGGATTGAATCCAGGATGCAGCTGCCGATTTTCGCCCGCGCACATTGCTGATTTATGGCAGATTTGCGCATTTCCCGGGGCAGCGGCAAGGCGAAAGCGTCCCCGGTCCGTTGCGCTTATACAATCCCATCGTATGAATGCCTCCAATTCTTCCCTGCGCCAGGTTGTCCTGGCCTCCGGCAATCCAGGCAAGCTGCGCGAGTTTTCCGCCTTGTTCGCTCCCTTGGGCATCGAACTCCTTCCTCAATCCCGGTTCGGCGTGA
>CALGFL010000119.1 GCA_937881145.1 uncultured Bordetella sp. | reverse complement strand
ACGGTCAAGGGCTATCCGCACTTCGCCAATACCAGGACGTTGGGACTGGAGAACACCTGCAGCGGCAAGGTGATCCCGCAGAGCTATGTGCGCGAGGCTACCGACTGGGCGCATTCCATCGGCCTGTCGACGCACCTGGACGGCGCGCGCGTGTTCAACGCCTCGGTGGCCAGCGGCCTGTCGCTAAAGCAGCTGTGCGAGACCTTCGACAGCGTGTCGATCTGCTTTTCCAAGGGTCTGGGCGCACCGGTCGGCTCGGTGCTGGCGGGCAGCAAGGCCTTGATCGACAAGGCCTACCGCTGGCGCAAGGTGCTGGGCGGGGGCATGCGGCAGGGCGGCATTCTGGCCGCGGCCTGCTTGTACGCGCTGGATCACAACGTCGAGCGCCTGGCGCAGGATCACGCCAATGCCGAGCGCCTGGCTGCCGGCTTCAAGACCCTGCCGTACGTGAAGTCGGTGTCGCAGGCGACCAATATGGTGATGATCGATTTCGAGCCTTCGGTCTGCGAAGGCCTGTTCGCTGCGTTCAAGGCACAGGACATCCTGGTCCTGGGTGCCTACGGTGGCCCCACGCGCATGGTCACGCACCTGGACGTGTCCGAGGCGGACGTGGATCGCGTCGTCGCGGTCGCCCAGGCGTATCTTTCTAAGCGTTGATCAGGGCGGCATAGCCGGCCCGCGAGTCGGGCCAGCGCAGCGCATAGCCGCTGGATTTCAGGCGGGCATTGTCGAGCCGCTTGCTGCCTACGCCCGCGGGCGCCGGGCCGACCGCGGGCGCGGCGGCGCCCAGCAAATCGGCCAGATACGCATACAGCTCGTGCAGGGGTTGCGGCGTGTCGTCGCAGCCGATGTAGACGGGCTGCGGGTCGTCCAGGGTCAATAGATGCACCAGGGCCGAGGCCGCGTCTTCCACGTGGATGCGGTTGGCCCAATGCGGCGGCTCTACCGGTGCGCGGGCCTGTCCGGCGCGCAGGCGGTCCAGCAGTTGCGTGCGGCCTGGGCCGTAGATTCCGGCCAGGCGCAGCGCCACGGCGGGCAGTCCCTGGCCCGCCAGCCACCGCTCCGCTTCGAGCAGAATGCGGCCGTTATGGCCGGGCGGGGCAGGGGGCGTGTCTTCGTTCACCGGGCCGCCGCCGTGTTCGCCGTAGACCGCGGACGACGAAACGAACGCCACGCGCTGCAGCACGCCGCAGTCGAGCGCGCCGAACACGTGCTTGACGCCGTCCGTAAAAACACGGGCATAAGCCTGCGCAGTGCGGGCGTCGGGTGCGGCGGCCCAGGCCACGTGCGTGATGCCGCGAGGCAGGCCGCGCAGGGTTTCGGGTTCGCCCAGATCCGCCGCGAGCCAGTGCAGGCGCTCGTGTTCGGTCGCGGCCGGATGCCGGCGCAAGGCCCAGACTTCGTCACCCTGTGTCAGCAGTTCCCGCGCCGCGCGCAGGCCCACGTCGCCCGCGCCCACCAGCAATATGCGCCTGTTCACCTACATCCCGCTATAAACCGGCCCTTCGCCGCCTTGGGGCGCCGTCCACACGATGTTCTGCGTCGGGTCCTTGATATCGCACGTCTTGCAGTGCACGCAGTTCTGCGCGTTGATCTGCAGCTTGTCGGCGCCGTGGTCGTCCTTGACGAACTCGTACACGCCGGCCGGACAGTAGCGTGCCTCGGGGCCGCCGTATTGCGCCAGGTTGATGGCCACCGGTACCGACGCGTCCTTGAGCGTGAGATGGATGGGCTGGTTCTCTTCGTGGTTGGTGTTCGAGATGAACACCGAGCTGGGCTTGTCGAAGGTGAGCTTGCCGTCGGGCTTGGGATAGTCGATGCGCGCGCACTGCGAGGCCGGCTGCAGGCATGCATGGTCGGGTTTGGTGCGGTGGATGGTCCAGGGCATCTTGCCCCTGAGCAGCCACTGCTCGATGCCCGTCATCAACGTGGCCACGGTGCGGCCCTTCTTGAACCACTGCTTGAAATTGCGCGCCTTGTTCAGCTCGGCGTGCAGCCAGGACGATTCGAAAGCCGCGGGGTAGGCTGTGAGCTCGTCCTGCCTGCGGTCGGCCACGATGGCATCGAAAGCGGCTTCGGCGGCCAGCTTGCCGGTCTTGAGGGCGGCGTGGCTGCCCTTGATGCGCGAGGCGTTGAGAAAGCCCGCTTCGCAGCCCACCATGACGCCGCCCGGGAATACCAGCTTGGGCAGCGACAGCAGGCCGCCCGCGGTGATGGCGCGCGCGCCGTAGGCGATGCGCTTGCCGCCTTCGAAGGTGGGGCGTATGGCCGGGTGCGTCTTGTAGCGCTGGAATTCGTCGTAGGGCGAGAGCCAGGGGTTGGCGTAGTCCAGGCCCACCACCATGCCCACCGCCACCTGATTGTTGTCCAGGTGATAGAGGAAGGAACCGCCGTAGGTGTCCGAATCGAGCGGCCAGCCGGCGGTGTGCACGACCAGGCCGGGCTTGGACTGCGCGGGGTCGACTTCCCAGAGCTCCTTGATGCCGATACCGTAGCTTTGCGGGTCGCGGCCGGCGTCGAGTTTGTAGCGCTCGATCAGCTGGCGGCCCAATTGACCTCGGGCGCCTTCGGCGAAGACGGTATAGCGCGCCAGCAGCTCCATGCCGGGCTGATAGTGGTCGGTATGCGAGCCGTCGCGCGCCACGCCCATGTCGCCCGTGACCACGCCGCGCACTGCCCCGGCCTCGTCGTAGAGCACTTGCACGGCGGCAAAGCCGGGAAACACATCCACGCCCAGCGCCTCGGCCTGTTCGCCCAGCCATTTGACGAACTCGCCCAAGCGCACGACGTAGTTGCCATGGTTCTGAAAGCAGTGGGGCAGCAGCCAGTCGGGCGTGCGGCGCTCGCCCGATTGCGTCAGGAACAGGAACTGGTCCTGCGTGACCGCCACGGTGAGCGGCGCGCCTTTTTCTTTCCAGTCGGGGATGAGTTCGGTGAGCGCCTGCGGGTCCATCACCGCGCCGGACAGCGTGTGGGCGCCCAGCTCCGCGGCCTTCTCCAGCACACAGACGCTGACTTCGTGGTTGCGCTCGCTGGCAAGCTGCTTGAGGCGTATGGCCGTGGCCAGACCGCCGGGGCCGCCGCCCACGACGACTACGTCGTATTCCATCGACTCGCGTTCGGACATGTTCTTATCCCCTTTATTTGCGGCTCGGCTTGCAGGCCGCCGAGCCCCGGATCGGGCCTGCTGCAAGGCGGTTTATCATTGAACGAAGTATAGAGTAGGGAGACTGGAGCATGAATCTGGTGATGGACGAACACGGCGGCGCGAGCCCGGAAACCGGGCGCACGCTGGGCGTGGGCGATACGCACACCCTCGAAGTGCCCCTGCGCTGGGGCGATTCCGATGCGCTGGACCATCTGAACAACACCCTGTATTTCCGCCTCATGGAAGAGGCGCGGATGCAGATCCTGTACGGCGCCGGCCTGAAGCTGCCGGACGATCACGGCGCCATCCTGGCGCATGCGTCCTGCGATTTCCTGCGTCCGCTGACCTATCCGGCCAGCGTGCGGGTGACGCACCGGGTCGGCCGCATCGGCCGCTCCAGCCTGGAGTTCGAGCTCACCCTCGACAAGGTGGGCGACGAGTCGGGCTCCTATGCCCGCGGGCGCAACGTGCTGGTATGGATGGACTACATCAACACTCGCTCGCAGCCCTGGCCCGCCGATGTGCTGGGCAGGCTGGGCGCGGCCTTCACGCCCGCGGGATAGCGCCAATGCGGCCCCACGCGGGCTGCCGCTACAATCTTTTCGATTTCGAGCAAGGACACTGGGTCGGTCCAGCCGGCGCCGGGAACACATAACCAAGGAGCAGGAGCAATGAACAAAATCTATGCGAGCGCGGCCGACGCGCTGGCAGGCGTCGTCAAAGACGGCCAGATGATCGCCGTAGGCGGCTTCGGTCTGTGCGGTATTCCCGAAGCCTTGATCGCCGCGCTGCGCGATTCGGGCGTCAAGAACCTGACTTGCATCAGCAACAACGCCGGCGTCGACGGTTTCGGCCTGGGCCAGCTGCTGAATACGCGCCAGATCCGCAAGATGATCGCCTCTTATGTGGGCGAGAACAAAGAGTTCGAGCGCCAGTACCTGGCCGGCGAGCTCGAGCTCGAATTCACACCCCAGGGCACCCTGGCCGAGAAGCTGCGCGCCGGCGGTGCCGGCATCCCGGCTTTCTTCACCAAGACCGGCGTGGGCACCATCGTGGCCGACGGCAAGGAAATCCGCGAGTTCGACGGCCACCAGTACGTCATGGAACGCTCGCTCGCGCCCGACGTGGCCCTGGTCAAGGCCTACGTGGCCGACCGCAGCGGCAACCTGGTGTTTCGCAAGACGGCACGCAACTTCAACCCCAACGCGGCCATGGCCGGCAAGATCACCATTGTCGAAGTCGAGAAGATCGTCGAAACCGGCGCGCTCGATCCCGACCAGGTCCATCTTCCCGGCATTTATGTGCATCGGATCGTGCTCAACGCGACCCCCGAGAAACGCATCGAACAACGCACTACGCGCCCCGCATAAAGGAGTACTGACATGGCATGGTCCCGCGATGAAATGGCGGCGCGCGCCGCGCGCGAGCTGCAAGACGGTTTCTACGTCAACCTGGGCATAGGCTTGCCCACCCTGGTCGCCAACCACGTGCCCGCAGGCATGGAAGTGTGGCTGCAATCGGAAAACGGCCTTTTGGGCATCGGCCCGTTCCCCACCGATGCCGAAGTCGACGCCGACATGATCAACGCCGGCAAGCAGACGGTCACCACGCTGCCCGGCTCGAGCATTTTTTCGTCTGCCGATTCGTTCGCGATGATCCGCGGCGGCAAGATCAATCTGGCCATTCTCGGCGCCATGCAGGTCTCCGAGAAGGGCGACCTGGCCAACTGGATGATCCCGGGCAAGATGATCAAGGGCATGGGCGGCGCCATGGACCTGGTGGCCGGCGTCGGCCGCGTCGTGGTGCTGATGGAGCACGTGGCCAAGAAGAAGGACGGCACCGAAGACCTGAAGCTGCTGCCCGCCTGCACGCTGCCCCTGACGGGCGTGGGCGTGGTCAACATCATCATCACCGACCTGGGCGTAATGGAAGTCACGCCCAATGGCCTGAAGCTGCTCGAAGTCGCGCCTGGCGTGACGGTGGACGAGATCAAGTCCAAGACTGCCGCCAAGCTGGATGTGTCGGCGGTTAAGTAAGTCGAAGTTTGGGCTGGCCTCTGTTGTGTCAGGGTTCTAGCCCCGTCCTGCGTCCGGCGGGTATGCCCTGTTCGCTTCGAAGTGCCGGGTTTGGCCGCCGCCTCAGGCGGCCAAAGTCCCTTCGGGACTGCCCCGGCACTTAGGCGCTCCCATGGCATACCCGCCGGACGCAGGACTACGTTGGTGTCCTGCGGATTGCGCAGGGCAGCCTCGGCGAGCGCGAGAACTCAGCCCGCCAGCCGCATCCCCACATGCGGTATGCCATCTTCTACGTATTCCTCTGTCGCAACGACAAACCCATGCGCGCCATAAAATCCGCGCAAATGCGCCTGCGCGCCCAGATACACGTTTGCCCGCGGCCAGCGCGCGCGCACCTCAGCCAGCGCGCGGCTCATCAGATCGTTGCCGAGTCCCGTGCCGCGCCATGGCGGCGCCACGATGACCCGGCCGATGACCGCCTCGCCGCTCGCGTCGTAAGCCGGGTCCAGCAGCCGGCAATAGGCCGCCAGTTTCCCGTCTTCCCAAGCCATCAGGTGCGCGGTCTCGCCGCGCAGGTCCTGGTCGTCTATATCCGGAAAGACGCAGTTCTGTTCGACCACGAACACCGCGGAGCGCAGTTGCAGCAGGGCATAGAGCTCGGCGACGGTCAGGTCGGCGTGGTTTTTGCATGTCCAGTTGAGCATGGCCCGTATTTTGCCTTGTCCGGAAGTTGGGGCATACCCACGCCTGGGATATACCCGCATATGAAAAATAATTTTCATATATAAAATTTCTCGGTAAATAATTTTACATAGCAGGTCACCTCTTCATGCCGCAGGACAAACATGCCATTCCCGAACGTATCGCTCGGGCCCAGCCCGGGTTGAGCCGCACGCAGCACAAAATGGCCGAATACGTCCTGGCCCATCCGTTTCGCGTGGCCACCATGACCATCGACGAGTTTGCCTCGGCCGTGGGTGTGTCGGTGGCGACGGCCAACCGGTTCGCGCGCGCGCTGGATCTGCCGGGCTATCCGCAGTTTCGCGCCGAACTGGCGCGCGGCTTCGAGGCTGCGCTCGAGCCGGTAGAGAAGCTGCGCATCGAGCTGGCCCAGCACGCGAGTGCAGCGCAGGTTTTCGCCGCCGTGTTCGAGGAAGACATCGCCAACGCCCGGCGCAATGTGCAGGCCTTGAACGCCGAGGCCTGCGAGCGCGCGGTCGAAGCGGTGCTCGAGGCCGAACGCGTCTTCATCATCGGCTTCGGCGCCAGCGGCTATCTGGCGGGTCTCTTGCAGCGCAGCCTGTGCATGCATCTGCGGTCGGTCGAGTCCATGGCCGGGCCGGGCGGCGTGTCGCATGCCGCGCGCCAGATGTCGCGCATGAATCCGTCGGATCTGGTCATCGCCATTGCGTTTCCGCGCTACCTTGCCGACACCATCACGCTGGCCAAGGCGGCCCGCCGGGCCGGCGTGACGGTGCTGGCGCTCACCGACAAACCCACTTCGCCGCTGGCGCCCGAAGCGTCCATCGTGCTGTATGCGCACAGCGCGCGCCAGCTCACCGTCAATTCCGAAACCGCCGTCCTGAGCCTGATCGAGGCGCTGTCGGCCGCGGTGGCCTACCGGGCCAAGAATTCCGTTGCCGCCGTGGCCACCGTGACCGAGTCCGTCATGCCATGGCTTTTTCACGATATCCATCCATGAAACCTGTCATCGCCATCCACGGCGGCGCCGGCGCCATTGCGCGCGACGCCATGAGTTCCGAAAAGGAACGCGAATACCTCGATGCGCTCACGCGCATCGTCGCGGCCGGCCAGGCCGTGCTGGCCCAGGGCGGCAGCGCGCTCGATGCCGTCACCACGGCCGTGCGCCTGCTCGAAGACTGCCCGCTCTTTAACGCGGGGCACGGCGCCGTGTTCACCAGCGCCGGCACGCACGAGCTCGATGCTTCCATCATGGACGGCGCCACGCTGCGCACGGGTGCCATTGCCAATGTGAACTGCGTGCGCAACCCGGTGCTGGCGGCGCGCAAGGTCATGGAAGAAAGCAAGCACGTGTTCTTCGTCGGCGCGGGCGCCGAGGCCTTTGCCCGCGAGCAGGGGCTGGAGATCGTCGATCCTTCTTATTTCTCGACCGAGGCGCGGCGCGAGCAGCTGCTGCGCGTGCAGCGCGAGAACCCCGATGCGGCCGTGCTGGATCACGACGGCCAGGCCATCGTGGCGCGCGGGCAGCCGGCGATGGCCAGGCCCACGGATCCGCTCGATGCCGACAAGAAGTTCGGCACGGTCGGCGCCGTGGCGGTGGACGCGCACGGCAACCTGGCCGCGGCCACGTCCACCGGCGGCATCACCAACAAACAGGTGGGCCGAGTGGGCGATGCGCCCATCATCGGCGCGGGCTGCTATGCCAACAACCGCACCTGTGCGGTCTCGACCACGGGCACCGGCGAGATGTATATCCGCATGGTTGCCGCCTACGATATTTCGGCGCTGATGGAATATACCGGCGCCCCGCTGGAGGCCGCGGCGGCCAAGGTCATGCACGAGAAGCTGCCAAGCATCGAAGGCAAGGGCGGCCTCATTGCCGTCGACGCCCAGGGCAATGTGACGCTGCCTTTCAATACCGAAGGCATGTACCGCGGCTGCGGCCGCGTCGGCGAAGCGCCGGCCGTGGCGATCTACCGCTGATTTCAGGAATTGCGTTTCATGACTGACCCCATCAAGACGATGCAGGACAAGCGCGTGGTGCAGGTGCAAGACCTGACCGTGCGCTTCGAGACGTCCGAGCGCACGGTCGAGGCGGTGCGTAATCTGTCTTTCCACGTCGATCGCGGCGAGACGCTGGCCATCGTCGGCGAATCGGGGTCGGGCAAATCGGTGACCTCGCTTTCGCTGATGCGCCTGGTCGATCACGGCGGCGGCAAGATCGTGCAGGGCACCATGGCGCTGCGCCGGCGCGACGGCCGCATCGTCGATCTGGTCCGCGCCAATCAGCGCGAGATGCGCCGTGTGCGCGGCGCCGACATGGCCATGATCTTCCAGGAGCCCATGACCTCGCTCAACCCGGTGTTCACGGCCGGCGAGCAGATCGCCGAATCGATCCGCGTGCATCAGGGCATGGACCGCGCGGCGGCCCGCGCCGAAGCGCTGCGCATGCTCGAGCAGGTGCGCATTCCCGAAGCGCGCCAGGTGCTGGACCGCTTTCCGCATCAGTTGTCCGGCGGCATGCGCCAGCGCGTCATGATCGCCATGGCGCTGTCGTGCAGGCCGTCGCTTCTGGTCGCCGACGAACCCACCACCGCGCTGGACGTGACCATCCAGGCGCAGATCCTGCAGCTCATCCGCCAGCTGCAGGAAGAAATGAACATGGGCGTGATCTTCATCACGCACGATATGGGCGTGGTGGCCGAAGTGGCCGACCGCGTGCTGGTGATGTATCGCGGCGACAAGGTCGAGGAGGGCGCTTCGGCCGACGTGTTCGCCCGGCCCCGGCATGCCTATACCCGCGCGCTGCTGTCGGCCGTGCCGCGCCTGGGCGCCATGCAGGGCATCGACCTGCCGGCCAAGTTCACGCTGCTGCGCGTGGATCAGGCGCAAGACCAGGCCTCTTCCGAGGCCATGGTGCCGCAGGACACGGTGCCCGCCGGCGCCCGGCCCGTCCTGCGCGTCAAGGACCTGATCACGCGCTTTGATGTGACCAGCGGCATACTGGGCCGGGTGCGCCGGCGCGTGCACGCGGTCGAGAAGGTCAGCTTCGATCTCTACCCCGGCGAGACGCTGGCGCTGGTGGGCGAATCGGGCTGCGGCAAGTCCACCACGGGTCGCTCGCTGCTGCGCCTGGTCGAAAGCCAGAGCGGCGCCATCGAATTCGGCGGTCGCAATATCCGCGACATTGCCGCCGGCGAGCTGCGCGAACTGCGGCGCAATATCCAGTTCATCTTC
The DNA here is from genome assembly GCA_937881145.1 of uncultured Bordetella sp. Classification (GTDB taxonomy): domain Bacteria; phylum Pseudomonadota; class Gammaproteobacteria; order Burkholderiales; family Burkholderiaceae_B; genus Bordetella. Next base: position 1,972 of record CALGFL010000119.1, on the reverse strand, counting down.
CAGGATCCCTTCGCCTCGCTCGACCCACGCGTCACGGTGGGCTTTTCCATCATGGAGCCGCTCCTGGTGCACGGCGTGGCCACCGGACAAGAGGCGCGCAAGCGCGTGGCCTGGCTGCTCGACAAAGTGAGCCTGCCGGCCGACTACGCCGACCGTTATCCGCATGAGTTCTCGGGCGGCCAGCGCCAGCGCATCGCCATTGCGCGCGCCCTGGCGCTCAATCCCAAGGTGGTGGTGGCCGACGAGTCCGTCTCGGCGCTGGACGTGTCGGTCCAGGCGCAGATCGTCAACCTCATGCTGGACCTGCAGCGCGAGCTGGGCGTGGCCTTCCTGTTCATCTCGCACGACATGGCGGTGGTCGAGCGCATCAGCCATCGCGTGGCGGTGATGTTCCTGGGCCAGATCGTCGAGATCGGCCCGCGCCGCGCCATTTTCGAGAATCCGCAGCATCCATACACCAGGAAGCTGATGTCGGCCGTGCCCATCGCCGACCCGGCGCGCCGCCATATCAAGCGCGAACTGCTGTCCGAGGAAATCCCCAGCCCCATCCGGGCCGTGGGCGACGAGCCGATCGTCGAGCCGCTGGTGCAAGTGGCGCCGGATCATTTCGTGGCGCGGCATCGCGTCGCGGGCTTGTACTAGTTTTTTGCTGTGCCTCTCAACGCCCAAGTACCCAAGGAGTCTTCATGAAAACCCGCTTTGAACCGCTTTCCAAGCGCAAGGCCCTGGCCACGTGCCTGCTGGCGTTCGCCTCGCTGACCGCCGCCGGCAGCGCCTGGGCCGCCAAGGACGCCATCCTGGCCATCAACACCGAACCGGACAGCCTGGATCCCTACAACACCAACAGCACCCTGGCCATGGCGGTCACCAAGACCTTCTACGAAGGTCTGTTCAGGTTCGACAAAGACCTGAAGATCGTGCCCGTGCTGGCCGAGAGCTACACGGTATCGCCCGACGGCCTGGTCTACACCTTCAAGCTGCGCCGTGGCGTGAAGTTCCAGGACGGCACCGACTTCAACGCCGACGCGGTCAAGGCCAACATCGACCGCGTGCTCGACAAGAACAACCACCTGACGCGCTATGCCCAGTTCAACCGCATCGACAAGGTCGAAGCGGTCGACCCCGACACGGTGCGCTTCACGCTCAAAGAGCCGTTCGCGCCTTTTCTGAACTCGCTGGCCCACCCCTCGGCGGCCATGATCTCGCCGACCGCGCTCAAGAAGTGGGGCAAGGACATCTCCCAGCACCCCGTGGGCACCGGCCCTTTCACCTTCGTGGAGTGGAAGCACGCCGACGACATCAAGGGCGCCAAATTCGACGGCTACTGGCACAAGGGCTACCCCAAGGTCGATTCCGTGACCTGGAAACCCGTGCCCGAGAACAGCACGCGCGCGGCCATGCTGCAGACGGGCGAAACCGATTTCGCCTATCCGCTGCCTTATGAGCAGGCTGCGTCGCTGTCCAAGTCGGACAAGCTGAACGTGATCACGCGCAACTCCATCATCGAGCGCTACATCAGCATGAACGTGCAGCACAAGCCGTTCGACAACGTGAAGGTACGCCAGGCCGTCGCCTATGCCATCAACCGCCAGGCCCTGGCCAAGGTGGCCTTCAGCGGCTATGCCATTCCCGCCGAAGGCATCGTGCCCCAAGGCGTGGCCTACGCCTACAAGATGCAGCCCTGGTCCTACGATCCCAAGAAGGCCAGGGAACTGCTCAAGGAAGCGGGCTATCCGAACGGTTTCGAGGAAACGCTGTGGGGTGCCTATAACGACACCACCACGCAGAAGGTGCTGCAGTTCCTGCAGCAGCAGCTGGCCCAGGTGGGCATCAAGGTGAAGGTGCGTGCTCTCGAACCGGGCGAGCGTACCGACCTGGTCCAGAGCCAGAAGAGCCCGGCCGATGCGCCCATGCGCATGGCCGCCGCGGCCTGGATCGAGGCCCGCCACGGCGGCGATGCCATCCTCGCCGT
>CALGFL010000118.1 GCA_937881145.1 uncultured Bordetella sp. | reverse complement strand
GATCCCTACTTCACCAAGGACGGCATCAGCCGTACGGTGTCGCTCTATTACCGCCTGACCCGCCCCTGGCTCGCCGACTCGGGCCAGTACATGGTCCGCACCCTTGGCGCAGGCCTGAACTTCGGCGTGCCCATTACCGATACCGACCGTCTCTTCCTGGGCGCCAGCGTCGAACGCAACACTATCGGCCTGTACGGCAGCAATTCACCGTATGCCTACTCGAATTACGTCAATACCTATGGCGCTACCACTACCGCGCTCATCCTCAATACCGGTTGGTCCAAAGACACGCGCGACAGCGCGCTGTCGCCGACCCGCGGTTCGTATACCAAGCTGAACGCCGACGTTGGCACGGCGGGCTTGAAGTACGTCATGTTCAGCGCGCAGCATCAGTACTACATCCCCTTGAGCCGCTCGTACACCCTGGCCTTCAACGGCCTGGCCAACTACGGCTTCGCCTATGGCGGCAAGCCGTTCCCGGTGATCAAGGACATCTACGGCGGTGGCCTGGGCTCGGTGCGCGGCTATGAGTCCTCCTCGCTGGGCCCGCGCGACCAGAACACGGGCGACTTCCTCGGCGGCCAGCGCATGCTGGCGGCCAACGTACAGCTGTACTTGCCGGTTCCGGGCGCCGGGCACGAAGGCACGCTGCGCTGGTTCCTGTTCGCCGATGCTGGCCAGGTGGCACCGACCAGCTCGATCCAGGGCAGCACCGGGTGCTCCAGCGGGACCTACTCCAATGCTTACGGGTTCACTGTCACCGATCCCTGCGCCTGGCGCATGTCGGCCGGTATTGGCCTGTCGTGGCAGTCGCCGATCGGCCCGCTGCAGATTTCCGTGGGCAAAACGCTCAATGCCAAGCCCGGCGACAACAAGGAAGCCTTCCAGTTCCAGGTGGGCACCGCCTTCTGATTTTGCTGACCGATCAAGGCCATGCCTTCGGGCATGGCACAATACTGCTCCAGGCAGATTTCGTTTTTGCCGCTTGATGCGGCATGTACTTTCAGGTGAGAGTTTTAATGTCTGATTTTGTCCGCATGACCCAATCCCGCATCGTGCGCCATGGCGCCATGGCTGTGGTCGCAGCGCTGTTGGCCGGCTCGGCCGCCATGGGTACGGCCCAGGCCGCGACGACCACGACGCCGGCCACGGCCGCCTCGACCCAGGGCACCAAGATCGGGTTCGTCAACACCGAGCGCATTCTGCGCGAATCGGCTCCGGCCAAGGCCGCGCAAGCCAAGATCGAGGCCGAATTCAAGACGCGCGACGCCGACCTGCAGAAACTGGCCTCCCAGTTGCGCGCCAAGGTCGAGCAGTTCCAGAAAGACAGTCCGGTGTTGTCCGACACCGACCGCACGACGCGTCAGCGCCAGCTTTCCGACCTCGACGCGACCCTGCAGCGCAAGCGCCAGGAGTTCCAGGAGGACTTCAATCGCCGCCGCAACGAAGAGTTCTCGGCCATCGTCGCCAAGGCCAACGCGGCTATCAAGCAGATCGCCGAACAGCAGAACTACGACCTGATCATCCAGGACGCCGTCACAGTCAACCCGCGCGTCGACATCACCGACCAGGTGATCAAGGCTCTGAATTGATCGCCTAGTGGCGATCGTCTCGCGGTTTTTTCATGCCGGTTTTATTGGATCCAGCGCAAGCCCCCAGTCTCGATGAGCTCCTGGCGGGCGCAAATACGCAGGGACTGAGCTGGCGGATCGAGCAGCCGGGCCCGGCCGGCGGGGCAGGGGTGAACCTGCCCCGGGTTTGCGGCATCGGCACCCTGTCGGGCGCCGGTCCGAGCGAAATCAGCTTTCTCACCAACAAGCGCTATCAGTCCCAGCTACTGGGCACCAAGGCTGCCGCGGTCATCGTGCCGGAGCAGGCCATCGAGTTACTCAAGCCCTACGGGCCGCTGCCTTTCGCGCTGGTGGTCAGCGACCAGCCTTATCTGCTCTATGCCCGCCTGGCACAGTGGTTCGACGCCGCACGCCGGCCATTGCCGCCTGCCGGCGTGCATCCCACCGCGGTGGTCTCGGCCGATGCCCATCTTGAAGACGGCGTGAGCGTGGGCCCGCATTGTGTGATCGAATCGGGCGCCCGCATCGGCCGCGGTACGATCTTGGGGCCGGGCTGCGTCATCGGCGAAGGTTCCAGTCTGGGGCCGGACTGCCGGCTGCATGCGCGCGTCACGCTCTATCACGGCGTAACCGTGGGCGCACGCGCCATTTTGCACAGCGGGGTGGTGCTGGGTGCCGACGGCTTCGGCTTCGCGCCGGACCCGACGCGAAGCAAGGGCGCCTGGGGCAAGATTCCCCAACTGGGCGGCGTCAGGCTGGGCGACGACGTCGAAGTCGGTGCCAACACCACCGTCGACCGCGGCGCCCTGGAAGACACCCAGATCGCCGACGACGTCAAGCTGGACAACCTGATCATGATCGCGCACAACGTGCGCATCGGAGCGCACACTGCCATCGCCGGCTGTGTGGCCGTGGCCGGATCCGCCGTCATCGGCGAGCGCTGCATCATCGGCGGATCCTCCGCCATCGCCGGTCACATCACGATCGCCGACGATGTGACGGTATCAGGCAAGACAGGGATTTTCTCCAGCATCGCCAAGCCGGGGCACTATACGTCCGTGTATCCTTACTCGGAGCACGCCCAATGGCAGCGCAACGCCGCGGTGATTCCCCACTTGGCGGATCTGCGCAAGCGCTTGCGGACGCTCGAAAAGAAAAGCGGCGGCGCGAGCTGACCGCAGTGCCTCGCCGCTGCCGTTGCCATGGCGGGGCAACAATAATTTCAAACTCGTACTCAGGAAAAGACTCAGCATGGAACTCGACATCAAGGCGATTATGGAACGGCTGCCGCATCGCTATCCGATGCTGCTCGTCGACCGCGTTCTGGAAATGGTGCCGGGTAAATCCATCGTGGCCCTCAAGAACGTCTCGATCAACGAACCTTTCTTCGAAGGTCATTTCCCGCATCTGCCGGTAATGCCGGGCGTGCTCATCGTCGAAGCCATGGCCCAGGCCGCCGCCATCTTCTCCTTCGCCAGTGAAGACGGCAGCAAATCCCTGGACACCAGCAAGACGGCCTACTACCTGGTGGGCGTGGACGGCGCGCGCTTTCGCAAGCCCGTCGTGCCCGGCGATCAACTGCGCCTGGAAGTTCAGGCCGAGCGCCTGAGCCGCACCATCTGCAAATACAAGGGTCTCGCCCTGGTCGACGGCCAGGAGGTGGCTGAAGCCACGCTCATGTGCGCGATCCGCAGCCTGGAAAGCTAATGTCCGGAATTATTCACCCCACCGCGATCGTCGATCCCGCCGCCAAGCTTGACCCTTCGGTGAACGTGGGTCCCTATAGCGTCATCGGACCCGACGTGACCATAGGCGCCGGTACCGATGTCGGCCCGCACTGCGTCATCGACGGCGTCACTACGATCGGCCGCGACAACCGCTTCTACCGTTATTGCTCCATCGGCGGCATGCCGCAGGACAAGAAGTACGACGGCGAGCGCACCGAACTCATCATCGGCGACCGCAACACCATTCGCGAGTTCACCACCTTCAACACCGGCACCGTGCAGGACGGCGGCAAGACCGTCGTCGGCAGCGACAACTGGATCATGGCCTACGTGCACATCGCGCACGATTGCCGCATCGGCGACAACACGATCCTGGCCAACACGGTTCAGCTGGCCGGCCACATCGAAGTGCAAGACTGGGCTATCGTCGGCGGCATGACGGGCGTGCATCAGTTCTGCAAGATCGGCGCGCACAGCATGGTGGGTGGCGGCACGTCGCTGGTGCAGGACGTGCCGCCTTTCGTTCTTGCCTCGGGCAACGACGGCGCCTGCCGTCCGGCGGGCATCAACGTCGAAGGCCTGAAGCGGCGCGGTTTCAGCACGATTGCCATCTCGGCCTTGCGCGACGCATACAAGTCGCTCTATCGCCGCGGCCTGACGCTCGACGAGGCCTGCATCCAGTTCCGTTCGCAGATGCAGGCCGAGCCCGAAGCGTACGACGTCCTGCAGACGCTGCTGGCGTTCGTCGAAAGCTCCCGGCGCGGCATCATTCGTCCATGACCCTGCATTGCACGGCCGCACGCGCCATCGGCATGGTGGCCGGCGAGCCGTCCGGCGATCTGCTGGCGGGTCGTGTCATCGCCGGCCTGCACCAGCGCTTTCCCGGCGTTGCGATCGAGGGCATAGGCGGCCCGCGCATGCGGGAGCAGGGCTTCGAAGCCTGGCACGACATGCATGCGCTGACCGTGTTCGGCTTTGTCGACGCCTTAAAGCGCCTGCCCAGCCTGTTGTCCATTTATAACGACACGAAAAAGCGTCTGCTGAACGAACCGCCTGCGGTCTTCGTGGGCATCGACGCACCCGACTTCAACCTGCGCCTGGAGCGCGAACTGCGCCAGGCCGGCACGCCCACCGTGCACTTCGTGGGGCCCTCGATCTGGGCGTGGCGCTACGAACGCATTCATAAAATTCGCGAATCCGTCTCGCACATGCTGGTGCTGTTTCCCTTCGAAGAAGAGATCTACCGCAAGGAAAACATCCCCGTCACTTATGTGGGCCATCCGCTGGCGCAGACCATACCCATGAAACCCGACCGCGCCGCTGCGCGCGCGCGTTTGGGTGTAGACGCGTCGGCGCGCATGATGGCCATTTTGCCGGGCAGCCGCTCTTCGGAGATCCGCCTCATGGGGCCGCGGTTCCTGCAAGCGGCCCAAGGCCTGATGCGCCGCGATCCCGAGCTGCTCTGCGTCGTGCCCATGGTCAACCCCCAGCGCCGCGCCGAGTTCGAGGCCCTGCTGGCGCAATACCCCGTGCCCAATCTGCGCTGTGTTATGGCCGAAGACCGGGACGGGCAGGGCGCAGCCGCCGCGCAGCCGGTGGCGTGGTCGGTGATGGAAGCCGCCGACGCGGTCCTCGTCGCAAGCGGCACCGCCACGCTGGAAGCCGCGCTCTACAAGCGGCCCATGGTCATTTCCTATGTGCTGTCGCCCTGGATTCGCCTCATCATGTCCTGTAAGTCCA
>CALGFL010000117.1 GCA_937881145.1 uncultured Bordetella sp. | reverse complement strand
GGGACCCGCGCGGGCGTCGTTGTCGATGCCGAACACCGTGGTGTAGACCGGGTAGAAGCTGCAATACAGTACGCCACCCGCGAAAATGTTCACCGGCGCCTGCAGGCTGTCGACGATGGTCCCCGACAAACCGGCCGTCATCAACAGGCCCGAGATCAGGTTGATGAACATGAAGATGAGCGCCCAGGCCGCGCCGTAGACCAGGAAGGCCCATTTGCAGCGCCAGCAGGCGATGATGGAAAAGAACAGCGACTTCATCGTGCGCACGCCGTGCCAGGCCACCAGGATGGGGGCATGCCAGAACAGCGCGGCCGTGGGCACGTACAGCACCGCGAACAGGAGCATGGGCTTGCGCATGGCCATGAGCAGCGGAGTCAGGTCCTGCGCGGTGGTCGCCACGTTCATGGCGTCGATCACGTCGTTGGCGAAGGGCAGCACGGCGATCATCTCGACTGCGATGCAGCACACGGTGTAGAGCAGCCCCATGAACATGAGTTTTCTGAACACGCCCGGCTGCATCAAGGGCTTGGCCCACATCGAAGGCAGCATGATCCGTCCGGCTTCGACGTGCTTGCAGGCCGAGATCGTCATGACGGTGATGACGGGCATCAGGAGCGGCAGCAGCAGGGCGCCGATGGGCAGGGTGAGCGCGGCGAACACGACGAACAGGCTGATCACCATGGCCCAGGTGAACATGGCCAGGGGCTGCTTGCAGAACAGCCGCAGGCCGGTGCGTATCCATTGCCAGCCGGAGATTGCGGGAAGCGACGCTGCTTGCATGGCGTTATAGGGTGAAGAAAGAAATCGGAATGCGGTGCATCAATTATCGGACGCCGCTGGTTCGGGGCAAGACCGGCACATCGCCCCGGTGGCGCGCCCGCAACACTCGTTCGAACTGCGTCGGGTCGTGCGGCTTGAGCGTCTGGGCCGGGCGGGGCAGGTAAAAATCGTAGAGCCGCGACAGCCAGAAGCGCAGGCCGGCGGCGCGCAGCATCAGCGGCCAGGCCTGGATTTCGGCGTCGGTGAAGGGGCGCACGGCGGCATAGGCGGCGAGCCAGGCCTGGGCGAGCTCGGGGACGAATTCGCCGGTTTCCCGCACCACGCACCAGTCGTTCAGGCTCACGGCCACGTCGAACAGCCAGGTATCGCAGCCGGCGAAGTAGAAATCGATGAAGCCGCCCATCAACGGTTGCTCGCGGGTGCCGGCGAACAGCACGTTGTCGCGGAACAGGTCGCAATGGGCGGGGCCCGACGGCAAGGCGGGCCACGCCTTGGCGGCCTCGGCCTGCGCGGCGATCTCGGCGGCGAGCAGCTCGGCCTGGGCCGGTTCGAGAAAAGGCATGACCTTGGGCACGGTCTGGAGCCACCAGTCCAGGCTGCGCAGATTGGGCTGCCGGATGGCGAAGTCGCTGCCGGCCAGGTGGGCGCGTGCCAGCGTGGCGCCGGCCAGGGCGCAGTGCGCCGCGCCCGGATCGGGCACGTAGGCGCCAGGCAGGCGCGTGACGATGGCGCAAGGCTTGCCGTTCAGTTCGGCCAGGCGCGTGCCGTCGTCCAGGGTCTGGGGTTCGGGCACGGGAATGCCGCGCCGTGCCAGGTGGTGCATGAGCTCGATGTAGAACGGCAGCTGTTCGCGCGTCAGCACCTCGAACAGGGTCAGCACGTACTCGCCGCGATCGGTTTCGAGAAAGTAATTGGTGTTTTCGATGCCGGCCGTGATGCCGCGTAGCGACTTCAGGGTTCCCAATGGATAGCGCGTCAGCAGCGCGCGCGCGTCGTCGTCGGATACAGGGGTGAAAACAGCCATTGGGTACGGGAGGAGGGCGTCGGGATTGAGCGTCGCGACGGGCTGCCGCGCGGGAAGATTTTAGACTACCGGCGATGCCGGCCCGCTGGCGGGGGCGATGAATCGTCGCGGCCGGCTGGATTGAGGCTGATGCGCCATCGACTTGTTGTATTTGCGCATCAACGGCGAGCCATGTTAGAATCTTGTTCTTCGTTTTTATGCAAGCAAAAACGAGAGCGTGGCGCATTAGCTCAGCCGGTTAGAGCGACGGAATCATAATCCGCAGGTCCCCTGTTCGAATCAGGGATGCGCCACCAGTATTCATGCGGCTTCCCGGACAGGGAAGCCGTTTTCGTTTGGTCCGCAATTTCGATCGGCCCCGAAAAAAAGCTCTGCATGGTGACGCTGGCCGCGCAACGAGAACCGGCGCATCGACGAAGACATCGCAAATGCCGTGCGTCCTCGTCACGGGGCGGCTTTCGTTGCGCCTTTTGGCGTCCCGAGCAGTGCGCGCAACTCGTCGAGCGTGCGTGTGTTGAGCACGTCGTTCCTGGAAAGCCAGCCGCGCCGCGCCTGATCGACGCCATGCCGCAGATTGCCGAAGTCCAGGCGGCTGTGCGCATCCGAGTCGATCGAGACGAGCACCCCCTCGTCTTTAGCCATCTGGCAATAGGTATCGACCAGATCGAGCCGGTCGGGTTGGGCGTTGAGTTCGAGGTGGCAGCCGCGTTCGCGCGCTTTGCGGATCACGCGCTCAATGTCGATGTCGCAGGGCTCGCGCTGGCCGATCAGGCGTCCGGTCGGATGCGCAAGTATCGACAGGCATGGATGGTCCATTGCCCGCAGCACGCGCTCTGTCTGCTGCGGGCGCGGCAGGTCGAAGCGGCTGTGCACCGCGCCGACAACGATGTCGAGCCGCTCGAGGATGTCGTCCGGCAGATCGAACCGTCCGTCCTCGAGGATATCGACCTCGATGCCTTTGAGCAGCACGATGCCTTCGAGCGTGCGGTTGATGCGATCGATCTCTTCGATCTGCTCGGCCAGGCGCCTGGCATCGAGTCCACGAGCGACGGTAAGCCGGTTCGAGTGATCGGTGATCGCAAGATAGGACAAGCCGCGCTCACGCGCCGCGAGCGCCATGTCCAGAAGCGTGTCGTGCCCGTCGCTCGCTTTCGTATGCGTGTGAAGATCGCCGCGCAAATCCGACAGCTCGATAAGTTCTGGCAGGCGGTTTGCCGCGGCGGCCTGCAGCTCGCCGCGATTCTCGCGCAATTCCGGGTCGATCCACGGCAGTCCGATGCAAGCGTAGACCGAGGCCTCGGTGTCTCCGGCAATGCGCGCGTCGCCGCGGAACACGCCGTATTCGTTGATTTTCAGGCCGCGTTCCTGCGCGCCGCGCCGCATCGCGATGCTGTGCGCTTTGGAGCCCGTAAAGTAAACGAGCGCCGCGCCGTAGTTCGCAGGTGCG
>CALGFL010000116.1 GCA_937881145.1 uncultured Bordetella sp. | reverse complement strand
CAGGTGTGCGAGCACCAGTTCCAGCCGGGCTTCACGCATTGGGGGTCTTTCGCCGAGTACGTGGGCATCGACCATGCCGACCTGAACCTCGTGCGCCTGCCCGATACGCTCGATTTCGTCACGGCCGCGAGCCTGGGATGCCGCTTCGTGACCTCGTTCCGGGCCGTGGTCGACCAGGGCAGGGTCTCGGCCGGGCAGTGGGTCGCCGTGCACGGCTGCGGCGGCGTGGGGCTGTCGGCCATCATGATCGCCCACGCCATCGGCGCGCAGGTGGTCGCGGTCGATATCTCCGACCAGGCCCTGGCACTGGCCCGGTCCCTGGGCGCGGCGGCCACGGTCAACGCGGGGCGCGTCGCCAACGTCGTCGAGGCTGTGAAGGAGATCACGCGTGGCGGAGCCCACGTTTCGCTCGACGCGCTCGGCCACCCCGGCACCTGCTTCAATTCGATCTGCAACTTGCGCCGTCGCGGCCGGCACGTGCAGGTGGGCCTGATGCTGGCCGACCACGCTGCGCCGGCCGTGCCGATGAGTCAGATCATCGCGCACGAGCTTGAAATCGTGGGCAGCCACGGCATGCAGGCGCATCGCTACGACGCAATGCTGAACATGATCCAGTCCGGCCAACTGGCTCCCGGCAAGCTGGTGGGCAAGACCATCAGCCTCGGGCAATCCATCCAGGCCTTGATGGACATGGATAAATTCCAGGACGCGGGCATGACGGTGATTACCGACTTTTCGGCCTAGACCCTCGGCGTGCGCAGACCCCTGCGCTATCCGAGCTGGATCAGTTCTTCGCCGGTTTTCTCCGGCGCGAGATTCTGGCGCAGCTCCCGCACCAGCGACGAGGTGCTGGGGTTCTCCACGAACAGACACCGCTTGCCGGTGCGCTTGCAGAAATCCTTCACGCGCCAATAGGCGTTGTGACTGATGCAGCCGGTCTGGCAGATCACCAGATCGGCCGCGGCCAGGCTGGCGTCCAGCGCGTCGTGCTTGTCTTGCAGGCCGCCGTCGTGGTGGGCGAAGCGCCCGCCTATATCCTCGATCGCGGCGCGATAGTGGGCGATATTGCCGCTGCGCCCGCCCACGCAAAGCACGACCCGGTGCTGCAGTTGCGGCGGCGCGCGCCCGTCTTGCGCGGCGTCGACGGCATGCGCCGACAGGGGGGCGGGCGCGGCCTGCGCTTTTGCCGCCTGCGCCAATTGCTGGCGCAGGCTTTGGTTCTGCGCTTCGAGCTCAGCCTGGTGGACGGTCAGCAGTTCGATTTTTTTCTGCAGCTTGTCGGCCTGCGCATAATCGGCCTGCGATGCCTTCAGTTTTTCCAGATCCCGCGCCAGCGCCATGAGCTGGCTTTGCCTGGCCACGCTGTCGGTTCGCAATTGCGCGGTTTCGGCCGACAGACGTTCGTTTTCGGCCTGCTTGTCGGCGAGCGCGCGCGCATGGCGCGCTCGGATTTTTTTTGACTCCGCTTCCAGATCCGCATGGGCCTGCCGCAGCGCCTTGTAGCGGGCGATGTCCTGGCGCGTGGCCGCGCCGGCCTGATGCTGCAGCATGTGCATATCGCGCAGCAGCACGTCCTGCAGAACATCGTCGCAACGCGGATGGGTGAGGGCGGCCCAGAACGCGCCCGCGACGTCGCCCTGGTGTATGGCCGCCGTCCACATTTCGGCGATTTCCACCGCCGTCCTGGCCGCGCGCAATGCCTGGATGGGCCGGGCGTAGCGCCGGTCCAGCTCGTCCTGCAGGCGCTTGGACAAGCGGTTGCGCCGCATGCATTCGGCGACGGCGCCGACGTGGATTTCATAGTCGTCGGCCTGGGCCTGCCCGCCCAAGGTCTTATTGACCAGCGTGCGCAAGGTGTTGAGCGGCAGGCATACACCGATCACCGGGCAGTGGCAGGCGTGGGGCAGGTCCCACAGGCGCCGCCGGCGCGTACCGGCGGCGGAATTGGCCTCGGGCTTGCATTGCTCGCACATGGCGTCTCCTGAAAGAGATGGGCGGGATCCGAATAATAAATGAGAATTATTATCAATATTATGGGATCAGACCCAAGCAGGCAATACCCGATACGGCGGATCGGGGCGAATTCCGTCTGAGAAAGAAGCGCGGGCCGGCGTGCTTAAGGCTTGCCGGCCGCAGGCTGCGGCGGCTGCTCGCAGGTGAAGACCACGGTGGCTTCCTTGGAACCCAGGCCGGTAGCGTCGTTGGAGTAAGCCTCGGGGTCGACCATGCGCCGGCCCTGCTCGACGCAGAACGCCTTGGCGCGCTCGCGCGCCTTGTTCTTGACCTGCACCCAGGACATGGCGTGATAGCCCGCGTTGTAGGACACACGGTAGCGGTCCTTGCCCGCGACGGGCTGAACGTCGGTCATGTAGCTGGCGCAGGCGGTCAGCAGCAGGGCGGGGAGCAGCAGCAAGAGCGGGCGCAAGGGCTTCACGGCACTATCCAGGTTGGCGAGGCCGCCAGTGTACCGGAGCGCGCGCCCCGCAATGAGCGTGCTAGCATCGGCGCCCGGCCTTTTTTGTGCGGCGGTTTTGCCCGCAAGGCGCCGAGCCCGGCGGTTGCCGCTGCGCTTTCTTTCTACGAGCAATGCCATGGAAATCCAGGAACAGATCGCCGTTATCGTCCACACCATCTCCCACCAGGGAGGCCGCATCGATGCCTTGCACGCGGCGCTGGCCTCGGTGCTGATCATGGCCAAGGAAACCCCGCAGTTGCGCGAAGCCATCGAGACACGCCTGGAGCAGCAGTATGCGGGCCTTCTGGCCGGCTCCGAGAACCCGCAATACGTGGCGGGCTTCGAGAGCATGCGCGATGCGCTGCTCGCCACGCTCAAAGACTGACGCTCAGGCACGCCTGTGCGTCGTCCACAAGGGCGGATTTGCCCACAGCTTTTGTGGACAAGTCTTTGGATAGTGTCGGCACAGATGCAAAATGCCCTTGCCGTTCAAGGGCTTGGTTAGCCTGCTCAGCTTTCGGGCAAATGGGGTCTGGAGCGCTGCGGTGATTGCATTCGTGCAGGCCTTTATAAACTGTGCTAGAATTCAATTCTTCAGACGCGGGGTGGAGCAGTCTGGCAGCTCGTCGGGCTCATAACCCGAAGGTCGTAGGTTCAAATCCTGCCCCCGCAACC
>CALGFL010000115.1 GCA_937881145.1 uncultured Bordetella sp. | reverse complement strand
GAGTTCAGACTTGTTCTCTTCCGATCTCGCTTCGTGCGGCAGCAGGCCGTCTCCGTAGCCGTCCGCCACCAGGCTCTTGATGTCGTCTTTGTAGTTGAGCTCGATGCGCGGCTCGGGGTCCACGCCCTCCGCGGCGAACCATTCCATGGTCTGGCGCGAAAGCCGCGTGCTGGCGTCGTTCAGGATGAGCGGCTGCTGCGCCAGCCAGCGCGGCGTGACGCGCGCGGGGGCGGACCAGTGCGCCGGAATAAAGGCCATGACGGGATCGCGTCGCCAGGCCTGGATGCGCAGCCCGGCCACGGGCGGCTGGGGCATGGCGATGAGGCCGACATCGAGCGTGCCCTGGCGCAAGCCGGACAGCGTTTCCTGCGAGGTGAGCACGGCGACGTGGACGTCGATGCCGGGATGGTCGCGCCTGAGCGTTTCCAGGGCCTGGGGCAGCAAATGGGCGATGGCGCCGGTGGAGGCGCCCAGCCGCACGCGGCCCGATAGGCCCTGCACCTGGCGGTGCACGTCGTCCAGCGCCTGGCTGGCGTCGATCAGCAGGCGCCGCGCACGCTCGACCAGCGCTTGGCCTATGGCCGTGGGCCGCACCTGGCCACGCTTGCGCGTCAGCAGGGGCGCGCCGACGCGGGCTTCGAGCTCGGCGATGTGCAGGCTGACGGTGGGCGGCGCCAGGTGCAGCAGGCGCGCAGCCTCGGCGAAGGAGCCGTGATCGGCGATGCTGACCAGGGTGCGCAGGCGGTCCAGGCTGATTTCACGCATTGGTTTTTTACGTCTTTTATCCGTTTTTCTACGTATGCTCGGGCTCGGTTACTTTAATCTCTGCCCAAGCGAGTTTGACATTTTTAGCAAGGGAGCAAGACGATGAACACAGATATCTCCTCCGCTATCCTGCTCAGAGAAGACATGGGCGGCGTGGTGGCGCTGCACCTGAATCGCCCGCAGCAGTTCAATGCGCTGTCCGACGAGCTGCTCGATGCCCTGCAGCGCGAATTCGCCGCGATCAGCATGGATGCGCAGGCGCGCTGCGTGGTGCTCTCGGGCGCCGGCAAGGCGTTTTGCGCCGGGCACGATTTGCGCGAGATGCGCGGCAAGCCCCGCCTGGCCTACTACCAGGAGCTGTTCGCCAAATGCGCCCGCGTGATGCAGGCGATCCAGGCACTGCCCATTCCCGTGATCGCGCGCGTCCATGGCGTGGCCACGGCGGCGGGCTGCCAGCTCGTGGCGAGCTGCGATCTGGCGATCGCGGCCGAATCGGCGCGCTTTGCCGTCTCGGGCATCAACGTGGGGCTGTTCTGCTCGACGCCGGCCGTGGCCCTGTCGCGCAATGTCTCGGCCAAGCGGTCCTTCGACATGCTGGTGACCGGGCGTTTCATCGATGCGGCCACGGCCGCCGACTGGGGCCTGGTCAACGAGGCGGTGCCCGACGACGATCTGGACGACGCCGTGACGCGCAAGACGGCCGAGATTCTCGTCAAGAGCCCCGCGGCCATACGCTACGGCAAGGCCATGTTCTACAAGCAGAGGCAGATGGCTCTGGCCGACGCCTATGCCTATGCGAGCGATGTCATGGCACACAACATGATGGAGGAGGATGCCTGCGAAGGCATCGATGCCTTCATCGAAAAGCGTCAGCCCCACTGGAAGTCGCAAGGATCTCATAATTCATGAAAACTGAATCATGAAATCATAAGATTCAACTTTTCATATCCTGGTTGCAGGCCGATGATGACAGCTCGGGAAATTCACATCGAGAGTCGGGAATCATCATGTCGGCACCCACAGTCTTCATCGACGGCGACCAGGGCACCACCGGTCTGCAAATTCACGAGCGCCTGCGGGGACGCACGGATATCCGCGTCGTCACCCTCGCCGCCGCCGAGCGCAAGAACGCCGAGCGCCGCGCCGCGGCCATCAACGATTGCGACATCGCCATCCTGTGCCTGCCCGACGCCGCGGCGCGCGAAGCCGCGCAGTCGGTGGTCAATCCGGCCGTGCGCGTGATCGACGCCAGTTCGGCGCACCGCACCGCACCGGGCTGGGTCTACGGTTTTCCGGAGATGACGCGAGGCCAGGGCGAACGCGTCGCCGCGGCCAGGCGGGTGACCAATCCCGGCTGCTATCCCACCGGCGCCATCGGTCTGCTGCGGCCTTTGCGCGAGGCGGGCCTGTTGCCCGAAGACCATCCGGTGGCCGTTCACGCGGTATCGGGCTATTCGGGCGGCGGCCGCGCCGGCGTCGAGCAATACGAAGGCCCGGACGCGGCGACGGCGCCCGCCTTCCAGGTCTATGGCCTGGGCCTGGCGCACAAGCACGTGCCCGAAATGCAGGCGCACATCGGGCTGTCGCGCCGGCCTTTCTTCGTTCCGGCCTATGGCGCATACCGGCAGGGCATCGTGTTGACGGTGCCGCTGGATCTGGCGTCGCTGCGCACGGATGCCGGCGCCCTGCACGCATGCCTGGCCCGCCACTACGCCGGATCGCGTCACGTGCAAGTGCTGCCGCTGGACCAGACCCGCGTCATGGGCAGCCTGGATCCCGAGGTGCTCAATGGCACCAACGATATGTGGCTGGGGGTATTTCACAATGCCGAGCA
>CALGFL010000114.1 GCA_937881145.1 uncultured Bordetella sp. | reverse complement strand
GAGCGCAACCTTGCCAAGGTTGAGGTCGCGAGTTCGAGACTCGTTTCCCGCTCCAGAATTTTGATCTGCAGCGTTTTGATCGGCAGCGGTTTTGATCAACAGCGCTCCAGTCAAGTGCGTGAAAGCCTGTAAAAGAGAGGGGCGAAATCGAAAGATTCGCCCCTTTTTCATTGCCCTGGCCATGTTGCTTTAGCTAATCGGCTTGAACCACCCGGCTTTAACTACTCGGCCTTGATGCCGACCGTCTTGATCACCTTGGTCCACTTCGTGGTCTCGGCCGCGATGAAGCCGCCGAAATCGGCGGGGCTGCCGGGTGTCAGCGTCGCGCCCAGGCCGGCCATGCGGGCCTGCACGTTCGGATCGGCCAGCGCGCTGCGCAGCGCCGAGTTGAGCTTGTCGACCACGGGCTTGGGCAAACCGGCCGGCCCCACCAGACCCCACCAAACCGAAGCCAGCGCGCCCGGCACGCCTTGCTGGGCCACGGTCGGCACGCCGGGCAGCAGAGCCGCCGGCTTGTCGTCGAGCACCGCCAGCGCGCGCAGCTTGCCGGACTTCAAGTGCGCGATCACCTCGAGCGGGTTGATCGGCATGAACGACAGCCGCTCGCCCAGCAGATCCGTGATGGCAGGCGCCCCGCCCTTGTAAGGAACGTGCGTGGCCTGGAAGTGCCCCTCGGTCTTGAGCAGTTCTCCCGCCAGATGACCCGAGCTGCCATTGCCGGCCGTGCCGAAAGTCAGCTTGTCGGGATGCGCGCGGCCGTCGGCGATCAGATCCCCGAGCGTCTTGTAGGGCGCGCTTTCCGGCACCACGATCACCAGCGGCGCATAGCCGATCGATCCCACGGGCGCGAAGGCCTTGGCGGGATCGTAGGCCAGGTTGGAAAACAGCGCCCCGTTGCAGGCCAGGCTGGGAGACACGGTAAGCAGCGTATAGCCGTCGGCCGGTTGGCGCGCCACATAGTCCATGCCGATGTTCGTCGCGGCGCCCGGCTTGTTCTCCACGATGATGTTGGCGTCGAGCGTCTCGGCCATCTTCTGCGTCACCAGCCGCGTCACGATATCCACCGCGCCGCCCGGCGCATAGGGCACGATCACGTGAATGGGCTTGTCGGGATACGCGCCGGCGGCCCCGGCCGGCAGCGCCGCCAACGCCAGGCCGGCACCTACGACCAATGTCCGCGCCATGCGGATCACCGCTTGTGTGCAATTAGGCATTTCATCTCCTTGATATGTGGTTTGTTATAAACACCGGGCGCAATGTATGCGCCTTGGGCACGGCGACGTCATGGCCGTGAATATCGATAATCGTCTTAGCTGCCACAGCTTGGGAACCGCCCTGGGTGATGGACAACAACGAATTGCTCAACCTGGCCTGTCTGCGCGCGGTGTGGGAAGTCGCCAGGGCAGGCAGCGTCAGCCGCGCCGCCGCGGCGCTGTTTCGCGCGCAGTCGGCCGTCACGCGCGCCGTGCAGGAAACCGAGGCCGCGCTGGGCGCTCTCATGTTCGACCGCAAACCGACCGGCATGCTGCCCACGCCGGTCGGGCGCACCGTGCTCGAACGCAGCGAGCGCATCTTCGACGAACTGGGCGAACTGGCGCGCTGGTGCGCGGCCCAGCAGTCGCGCCGGCGCGCGGTCGGCGGTGGCGTGCCGGCCTACCTGCTCCATACGCGCCGCCTCCAGGTGTTTTCGATACTGGCGCGCCACCGGCACATGCCGAGCACCGCACGCGCCCTGGGCATCACGCAGCCCGCCGTCAGCAGCGCGATCCGCATCCTTGAAAACGGCGCGGGGCTGCCGCTCTTCTACCGCAATCCGCGCGGCCTGATGCTGACCGGCGAAGGGGAAACCTTTTTGCTGCACGTGCGCCGGGCGCTGAACGAATTGCGCCACGTGGTGGACGACGTCTACGCCTTGCGCGGCAGCATCCAGGGCGTGGTGACGGTCGGCGCGCTGCCGCTGGGGCGCACGCTGATCCTTCCCAAGGCCGTGGCCCAGGTGACGGGCCGCTACCCCGGCATGCGCGTAGTGACCGACGAAAGCGCCTACGAACCCTTGGTCGCGGGACTGCGCGCCGGCGACATCGATTTCGTCCTGGGCGCGCTGCGCAACAACGATGCGGCCAGCGGCCTCGAAAACGAAAAACTGCTGTCGGAGGATCTGGCCATCCTGGCGCGGCGCGGCCATGCGCTGGCCGATGTGCGCGGGCTGACCCTCAAGGATCTGACGCATGCGCAGTGGATATTGCCGCGCGCGCATTCTCCCGCGCGCAGCCTCTTCGAGGCCTTGTTCAAGCGCATGAAACTCGAGCCGCCCATGCCCACGGTCGAGACGGCGGATCTCGCGATGATCCGCGGACTGCTGTTCAACTCCGACATGATCGCCGTGCTCTCTGCGCATCAGCTGCATTACGAGCGCGCCTCGGGCGAACTCGCGGCGCTGGACGTGCCCATGCCCAAGACGCGGCGCGACATCGGCCTGACCCTGCGCGCCGGCAGCACGCCTTCGCCGGCGGCGCGCGTGCTTATCGACGCAATACGGCAAGCCGCCGGCAAAGTCGCCGGCATCAAATGAGAGCCCGAGGCCCGCATCAAGACGCCGCGGCCTCGGGCCCGGTGGACTGGCCGCCCAACAACGCGCGCCATTCGGGCAATGCGCCCTTGCCATCGATGTCTTGCAACAGCGCTTCGTCCCTGCCCACGCGCGCCAGATCCGCCTGGATGGCGGCGATGGCCTCGGCCAGGCCGGTATACATGCCCAGGTCGCCCAGCATCGCGGCGGCCTCGCGCATTTCTTCCGAGCGACGCTGGCCGTGCTCGATCACGCGGCCGATCAAATACGCCTCGTAGCCCTTGTCCCAGCCCACGCCCGGAAAGCTCGCGTGCAGGGACGCCAGCACGCGTTCGTCCACGCCGAACGCGCGGGCAGCCAGCATGGATTGCACGCACATGGCCTCCATGCCCTTGATCATGATGCTGCGGCACAGCTTGATGGCCGAGGCCAGGCCGATGTCGCGCGCCACCGCCTGGGTCTTCATGCCCAGCGCATTGAGCGTCGCGCAAACCGCCTCGGCCGTCTCGCCGCCCAGCAGCATCGGCACCTTCACGCCTTGCGGCGGCACCGGCGCCATCACCGCCGACTCGACATATGCCGCACCGCCCCGCCGCACCGCCTCGCTGTTGCGCTGCTTGACCTTGGGTGAGACCGAATTCAAATCGATGAAAGTCTGCCCGGCCTGCAAAAAGCGCGCGGCCTCGCGCGCCACCGGCTCGGCCTGGCTGGCGGTCACCGCGGAAAACACCAGCTCGGCGCCCTCGACCGCGGCTCGCAGACTCTCGGCGAGGCGGGCTCCGCAGCGCTGCGCGCGCTCCTCGATCTGACCGCGCGTGGCCGCGTCGCCCAGCTTGACGTCGTGCGCGGTCACCCGCACACCTGCCGCGATGAGTGCGGCGGCGAAGATGGGCCCCACTTCGCCGAAACCGATGATGGCGACGGCCGCCACCGGCGGCTGTCGATTGGATGTCTGTTGCATGGATTCCATTTCCGTATGTCCCGAATGGGTCGGGCACTCTCAGCCGCGCGGGGACGCCGCCAGATCGGGCTTGGCCGTCTGCGTGCGCTCGTGCAGCATGGCGTCGAACTGCCGGCGGTCGAACAGACCCTCCCAGCGCGAAACCACCAGGGTCGCCACCGTGTTGCCGATGACATTGGTCGTCGACGTGGCCACGCCCAGCACCCGGTCGATGCCGAACAGCAGGCCCACGCCGCCCATCGGCAGCACGCGGGTCGACTGCAGACTGGCGGTGAGCTTGACCAGCGCGCCCCCCGTGGCCCCGGCGCCGCCCTTCGAGGTCAGGAACATCACCGCCAGCAGGGCCAGCTGCTGCGACCACGACAACGGCGTGTCGGTCGCCTGCGAGATGAAGCCCAGGCCGCAAGCCATGTATATGCACGCGCCGTCGATATTGAAGCTGTAGCCCGCCGGCAGGATGAAGCCCACCGCGACCTCGTCGCAGCCGGCCTGCTTGAGCTTGGTCACCAGGCGCGGAAACGCCACCTCGCTCGCGCCCGTGCCCATCGCGAGTATGGCCTCTTCCTTGATCAGCGACAGGATGCGCAGGATGGAAAGCCCGGCCATCCCGGAGACGATGCCCAGAATGACGAAAATGAAGATCAACGTTGCACCGTAATAGGTCAGGATATAGCGCAGCAGATAAAGCAGCGTGGTGCCACCATAGCCTCCCACCGCCGCGGCCATCGCGCCGAAGGCGCCGATCGGCGACAGGCGCATGATGAAGCCCAGAATCTTGAACACGATGGCCTGCGCTTCTTCCAGCAGGCGGAAAGCGGCCCAATCCGGCTTGGACACCGCCGACAGCGCAAAACCCACCAGCAGCGAAACGAAGAGCACCGGCAAAATGTCGCCCGACGTAAACGCCGACAGCAGCGTGCGCGGAATGATCGACAAAAGAAAATGCGTGAACGAGAAGTCGCCGGTCGTACCGGCCTTGATCACCGCCGCCGCGCCGCCGCTCTCGGTCAGGTCGTGCGCATGCAAGCCCGTGCCGGGCTGCACCAGCGTGACCGTGGCCCATCCCACCAGCATGGCCAGCGTGCTCACCACCTCGAAATAGACCAGGGTCTTGATGCCCAGCCGGCCCAGCTTGCGATAGTCCTTGATGTGCCCGACGCCATGCACCACGGTGCAGAAAATAATGGGGCCGAGCATCATTTTGAGCAATGCGATGAAGCCGACTCCCAGCGGCTTCATTTGCACTGCCTGCTTGGGAGCGAGCAAGCCGAACACGATGGCGAGCAGGATCGCCAGGAGCACCTGGATGTGCAGTTTTTTGAAAATTTTCACGCATGTCTCCTTGGGCATCGTCGCTTCGCGCCAATGCCATCTTTTTTTTAGTATGCCGAACGCCGGCTCGTCCGGCATTGCGAAATCCCGCTTTAGGTATCTGATTTTTTTATCGGAATGCCGAGCAACATACCGCGGTGATACAGTCCCCGTCAGCGCCGTGCTCGAACGCCGGCCGGACGCATCCGCGTCGCGCAACCATCATGGGAAGACGATGAAAATCATTCTGCGAGGTCTGCTGTCCCTGGCGCTGCTGGTCGGTTCCTGTCTGGCCGGATCGCACGCCGCGACCGCCGGCGATCCGCAAGCCCTGGCTCCGTCCGGCGTGCTGCGCGTCGGCCTCTACCGCGGCAGCCCGACTTCGATCATCGAAGGCGCCACGCCGCGCGATGCCAAGGGCGTGGCCTACGACCTCGGCCGGCAACTGGCCGCGGCGCTGGGCGTGCCCTGCGAAACCGTGATCTACCGGGCCAACGCGCCCCTGCTCAAAGCGCTTGCAGCAGGCGAGGTCGACGTGGTCTTTACCAATGCCACGGCGCAACGCGCCCGGCACATGGACTTCTCGCAACCCTTCATGTCGGTCGAGAAAAGCCTGCTGGTGCCGCAAGGCTCGCCGCTGCAAACCCTGGCGGCCGCGAACCGCGCGGGCCTGAAGGTGGGCGTCAGCCAGGGTAGCAGCACGTCCGAAGAGCTGCGGAAAATCTATCCCGCCATTTCGACCCAGTCCGTCGATACGCTGCAGCACGCCGCGCGCATGCTCGCCGATCGCCAGATCGACGCCTTCGCGACCAACGACGCCATCCTCTACCAGATGTCCGACGGGGTGCCGGGCTCGCGGGTGCTGCCGGGCCACTGGGGCATGGAGAGCTTCGCCGCCGGGATTCCCAAGGGCCGCCAGGCAGGCATGCCCTTTCTGCGCCGCTTCATGAGCCAGGCCCAAGCCGACGGCTCGATCGCCAGGGCCATCGAGCGAGCCGGCCTGCGCGGCGCAGCGCCGCTCAACGGCGCCGGCAGCGGCAGAATTCGCGCCGTGCACAGCAACTAATGCCGCCGTTGCCTGCGCCGCGCCCCGTTCAATGTGCGCTGGCGCGCGCGTAGAAGCCCCGCTGACTCAGCAGTTCCCGATGCGTGCCTGCCTGAGCCAAAGCGCCATCCTGCAGCACCAGGATCAGATCGGCTTCCTGGATGCTCGACAGGCGGTGGGCGATGACCAGGGTGGTGCGATGCTGCATCAACACCTGCAGCGAGCGGCGCACCTGCAGCTCTGACAGAGTGTCCAGATGCGAGGTCGCTTCGTCCAGGATCAGCACCGGTGCGTTCTTCAGGAAGGCGCGCGCAATCGAGATGCGCTGACGCTGCCCGCCGGAAAGCTGCATGCCTCTTTCGCCCACGCGCGTGGCCAGGCCCCGCGGCAGCGCGCGCACGAAGTCGGACAAGGCAGCCTGTTCCACGGCCGCGCGAAGATCCGCGTCGCTGGCGCCGGGGCGCGCCAGGCGGATGTTCGCCTCCAGCGTGTCGTTGAACAGATAGGTGTCCTGCGAGACCAGCGCCACGCAGTCGCGCAAGCTGTCCAGCTCCAGTTCGCGCACGTCGATGCCGTCCAGACGGACCGCGCCCTGCTCGGGATCCCAGAATCGCAGCAACAGGCTGGCCACCGTGCTCTTGCCCGCGCCGGACGCGCCGACGATGGCCGCCATGGCCCCGGCGGGCACCTTGAAGCTCAGGTTCTTCAGCGTGGGTTCGCCACTGCCGGGGTAGGTGAAACCGACGCGATCGAACTCCAGCGACAGCCCCTGCACCGCATGCGGCGCGGTTCGCGGGCCGTCGGCGACGGGCTCGGCTTCGTGGCCCACGACATGCAGGCGGCGCGATGCGGCGACGGTGTCGGCCAGTTGGCGGCTGACCTGCGAGATTTCCGACACGGGCAGGAAGGTGGCCAGCGCGGTCAGGATCAACAAAGGCAGCATGCCCGCACTCAGCGCGCCTGCCGACACCTGCACCGCGCCGACGACGGCGACGGCCAGGCCGCCCAGCCCCATCGCCACTTCGAAACGCGCGGTTTGCCCCGAAAGGTCGCCCAGGATATCCAGGCGGCGCAGGCCATAGCGTTCGGCCAGCTGCAGAAATTGCACACGGCGCCGGTCCGTGGCCTGGAATGCCGTCAGTTCGCCCAGCCCCTGGATGGTGTCGGTCGTATGGGCGCTCATCTCGCCCAGCGCGGCGCGCGCCTTCTCGCCCAGCGCATCGATGTGGCGGCGTCCCCGCATGGGCGCGAGCAAGGCATAGGCAAGAAAGGGCAGCAAGACCAGCGCCACTGGCCAGCTGTAGACCGCCAGGAAAACCAGCACCGCAAGCGGCACCAGCACCGAGACGATGGCGGGCCCTATGGTGTGGGCATAGAAGTACTCGATCATCTCCACGTCCTGCGTCGCCAGCGCGACCAGATCGCCGGACCGGCGCTGCAGCAAGTAGGCGGGCGCCAGACGCTCCAGCTTGTCATAGAGTTTGACGCGCATATCGCCCAGCAACCGGTAGGCCATGGCATGCGCCAGCCAGGACTCCAGCCAGTGGAACAGAGCGGCAAGCGGCGCGGCGATGAGCAGCGCGATGATCAGACCGCCGGTCTGCCGGCCATCGCGGATCGCGGCCACGACCAGCGCGCTCAGCATGCCGACGCCGACGTAGGCCGCGACGCGGGCGATGCCCAGCACGATGGTCGTCGCCAGGGTGCCCTGCCAGGGCCGGACGACGGCCAGCAGCGTTGCCAGCGTTTCGCGCCAGGTCACGCGATCGGCGTCCTCGTCCAACGCGCGCCGCACGGACCCGGCGTGCTGAGACGCTTTTGCATCTTCGCCATCCGGCCCGGAATCCGTGGGCGCATCACTGGCTTGCACTGCCTGCTGCGTCTGCCGCCGGGCCGCATCTTGTTCGTGCATCAGCCGGTAGTACAGGCCATGACGCGCCATCAACTCGGCATGCGTGCCCTGCTCGGCCACGCTGCCGCGATCGAGCACCAGGCAGCGGTCGGCGCCGACCACACTGGCCAGCCTGTGGGCCAGGATGAGGGTCGTGCGGCCCGCCATCAGGCGATCCAGGGACTGCTGGATCAGGGCCTCGTTCTCGGTGTCCACGGACGAGAGCGCCTCGTCCAGGACCAGGATGGGCGCATCGCGCAGCAGCGCGCGGGCAATTGCCACGCGCTGGCGCTGCCCGCCGGACAGCCGCAGCCCGCGTTCGCCGATGTGCGTGGCATAGCCGTGCGGCAGCGCCATGATGAAGTCGTCGATATTGGCCGCCCGCGCCGCCGCGCGCACCTGTTCATGCGTGGCATCGTGGCGGCCCAGCCGCAGGTTCTCGTCCAGCGAGCCATGGAACAGCGTAATGTCCTGGCTGACGACGGCGATGCGCGACAGCAGGGACTGCGCGTCCAGTTCGCGCACATCCCTGCCTCCGATGCGCACGGCGCCGTGCTGCGGCAGGCCCTCTTGCAGCAGCAGGCGCACGATGGTGGATTTGCCGGCGCCGCTCGGGCCGACGATGCCCACGCGCTCTCCGGCCGCGATGCGAAAACTCAAGCCGCGATGCGCCGGGCGGTCGGACGTGTACGAGAACGTCACGTTGTCGAACTCGATGGTGGGCTCCAGATGGGCCTGCGTCTGCCCACGCGTTTGCATCACATGCGAACCGGCAGTCGACTCTGCATCCATCAGCGCATGGATGCCGGCCGCGGCCGACTGGCCCAGCATGCCCCGGTGCAAGACCGCGCGCAGGTCGCGCAGGGGCCGGAAAATTTCCGTGCCGGCCATCAGCACGATCAACAGCGCCTCGACACTCATCTGCCCCTGGCCCACTCGCCAGACGCCCAATGTCAGCGCCAGCGCGGCGCCCAGCGCAACGCCCAGGTCGCTGACGCCGCGTGTGAGCAAGCTAACCGACAATACCCACATGGTGCCGTCCGACAAACGACGCGCGCGCTCGGCCAGCCGCTTGCCCCAGGACTTGCCTTGCCCGAAAGCCTTGAGGGTGGGCAGCCCTTGCACCGCATCCAGGAATTCTTCGCCGAAAGATTGCAGAGATTGCGAACGGGCCATGCTGGCGTGCCGATCCAGCCTATGCACGGCCATTGGGCCAAACAGTGCGAACAAGGCGGCCACCAGCAGCACCAGAGCGGTGGGCACGTCCCAGAACGCGATGACCGCGAAGATGGCGAACGGCGCCGCCGCCGCGATCGCAACCTGAGGCAGGTATTGCCCAAAGAAAGTCTGCAGCTGCTCGACGCCATCCACCACCGTGAGCATCACGCCGCCGGTGCGCTGGTTGGCGAACCAGGCGGGTCCCAGCGCCACGATGCGGTCATACAGCCGACCGCGCAATACCTGCTGGACGGTGGCGGCGCAGCGATTGGCTTGCCGAGTGCGCCAGTGATCGAACCCCGCGCGCAACAGCACCATGACGATCGCTGCGCCAGCCGCTTCGGCCCAGCGCTGCCACGGATCGCCTGCGAAGACGCGCGCCAGCATCTGACCCAGGAACACATAGCGCAGTATGCCGGCGGCCAACGCCAGCAGGCCCAGCGCGATGCCGGCCGCCATGCGCGCGCGCATGCCGTACGTCAATTGCCACAGCCGATAGTCGAAATACATGGAGTCATCCCCTGACAGGCAATGCGCATTGTTGCTTTGGCGGGAATGCTTCGCATAGCGATGATTTTTCGATAAAGAGTTGAGCTAAATTACACTCATGGCCACTCTGCCCACCCACACACCCCCGCTCGCCGCACTGCGCGCCTTCGAGGCGGTCGCCCGCCTGGGCAGCCTGAGCCGCGCCGCGCTCGAGCTCAATGTGACGAAAAGCGCCGTCAGCCACCAGCTGCGCGCTCTGGAGGCCGACCTAGGTGTCGTTCTATTGCGGCGCGGCGGCACAACGCGCCGCGCGCAAACCACCGACGCCGGAGCAGATCTGCTTTCTTCAGTACAACAGGCTTTGACCCTGCTGGCCAGTGCCTGCCGTAATGTGCGCATGACGGCCAAGGGGCGGACGGCCCGGCGCCTGCACATTTCGGCGAACCCTTCGCTGGCGGCCTTGTGGCTGGCGCCGCGCATCGGGCGCTTCATCGAACTGCATCCGGATATCGACGTCCAGGTGTATCTGCATGCCAGCCAGGACCCGGCCTGGCGAGAGCAAGACCTCGACCTGGCCTTTTTGCATATGCGCGACGAAGGGCCGGATCGGCCCGCCCCCGGCGATATCCGCCTGATGACCGAAACCGTGGTGCCGGTATGCAGCCCGACGCTGATCGATGCCGCCTCGCGCGGTGATCCGGCGATCTTCACCCGGTATCGCCGGCTGGAAGAAAAACACGTCGCCAGTCCGGAGACCAGTTGGCGGACATGGTGGAAAAGACTGGGCCTGCGGGACGGGGACTGGCAGGATCCGTTGGTCCTGAGCGGCCTGAGCACCGTGGTGTCGGCCGCGGTGGCGGGCACCGGCATCGCGCTGGGCCGCTCGCCCCTGATCGACGAGGAAGTGGCGCGTGGAGGCCTGGTTCCCCTCGTGCCCGAGCTACGCATGGCCGGATCCTGGGGTTATGTCATACGCATGCGACCGGACCGCCCAGGCGATCCCGCGCTACCCGCGCTGGTCGAATTCCTGCTGGAAGAAGCCCGAGTCCGCAGTCTCTAGCGGCACGCGCGCAGGCATCGCATCAATACCGATAAAAGCACGCCTGCAGAGCCGCCCTGTCGCCGATGCCGCCCAGCAGCGCCAGCATCAGCAGAACCCGCGCCTTGTACGGCGACTGATCGTCGACGACCAGCCAGCCGCGTTCATCGTCCGGCTGAGCGCCGTTGCGGATGACCACGCCGCTGCCCGTACGCGAAGCGCGCGCCACCTGCACCCCCCGCTGCGCCGCCTGTGCCAATACCGCCGCGATGCGCCGGGCAATGCTACCGTTGCCCGTGCCGGCATAGACGATGCCGCGCGCCTGCGAGGCGATAGCCTCGACCACGGATTCGTCCAGCTCGCCATACGCATGGATGATGTCGACCCGCGGCAAGGATTCGATCTGATCCACCGACCACTCGGCCGACAGGGTGTGATCCCGCGCCACCGTCCGGTAATAGCGCGGCAGCCCTTCCACGATGTAGCCGAGCGGGCCGTACGGCGAATGAAACGCCTCGAGCTTGAAGCTGCTGGCCTTGCTCACGTCGCGCGCCGTATGGATTTCGTCGTTGGCGACGACCAGCACGCCCTTGCCGCGCGACGACGGATGCGCCGCCGCGCAAACCGCGGCATACAGATTCAAGGCGGCGTCGGAGCTCATCGCCGAAGGCGGCCGCATCGAGCCGACCACCACCACGGGCTTTTCGCTCTTGATGGTCAAGTGCAAGAAGTAAGCCGTCTCTTCGATCGTGTCCGTGCCTTGCGTGAGGACCACGCCGTCGACCTCGACGTCCTCGAGGGCGGCCGACACGCGCTTGCCGATCATGAGCAGATGCTCGTTGCGGAAATTCTCCGAACCGATTTGCAGCAGCTGTTCCATGCGCAGATCCGCCCGCGACGCCGCATGCGGCATCGCGGCCATGATTTCGTCGATGGCCAGCACCGAACAGGTATAAGCGGCGACATGCGCTGCGCTCGCTCCGTGGCCGGCTATCGTGCCGCCCGTGCCGAGCACGACAATGATGGGCTTTTTCTTCATGCCGGCAATATACGAGGCCGCCCTCGCGGCGGTATTGCATGAGCGCGCGGAAAAGCAGAAGAAACGCGACACAGGCAGGCCGGGCGCGGCCTACTCCTCTTGATTGCCGCCGCGGGAAGCCCGCAGCTTGCCCGGCGTCACCCCGCAAGCCTCGCGAAACACCCGGATGAAATGCGCCGAGTCCGAGAAGCCGCATTCATAAGCAATATCGGCGATCTTGCGCGAGGTATTCAACAGCATCCAGCGCGCATAGCGCAAGCGCATCCAGCGATAGAACTCGTTGGGCGAGGCTTTCATCTCGGCCATGAACGCACGCTCGAGCTGGCGCACGCTGGTGCCCGTCATTTTCGCGATGACGGCAATGGTCAGCGGCGCCTCGATGTTTTCTTCCATCAGCAGCACTGCATGGCGCACGGCGGCGTCTTCGACCGAGAAATAGCCGAGCGCCCTGCGTCGCTCGACGAACGACGAGCCGCCCTGGCGGCTGACTGTCATTTGATGGATGACCTTGGCCGCCCGATCCGGCCCGCAATGAAGATTGATGAGCCGCGCCGCCAGTTCGATCACCGAAATGCCGCCCGCGCACGTAATGCCATCGCCGTCGATCAAATAGTCGGCGTGCGTCACGACCCGCAACTGCGGAAACATGCGCCGATAGTCTTCGTAGTGAAAGCCGTGCACGCAGGCCACCCTGTCCTGCATCAGCCCGGCGCGCGCCAGGACGAAGCTGCCCGTGCATATGCCGATCAGCGGCACCTTCGATTCGGCGGCCTCGCGCAGATAGGTCCAGTACTGCTTGCCGACCTGATCCATATCGGACAGCAGGCCGCCGATGGCGACGATGTAGTCGAACTGTCCGGCGGGCGGAAACACCGACTGCACCGGCACCGCGACGCCGCAGCTCGATTCGACGCTGCCGTTCTTTGGTCCTATCGTGGTCCAGACGCAGCGCAACTGCCGGCTCTGATCGCCGCGATCGGCCGCGTGGCGCAACGCATCGCACAAGCCGCCCAGGGACAGCAGCGGAAAGCGCGGCCATAGCAGGATTCCGACATTCAGGTCCACGCCGGCGCCGCGCGCCTGCGAAAGATCGTCCAGTCGACCGACCAGGGCATGCGCCGCAATGGCGTCGGATACGGGATTTCGAGGAGCGCGCATAAGTGGCCCGACCGGTTCGAGTGCGGCCCATTATAGGTATCCGCGCCCCAAATCGTGCATGCCGCATTTCTTCTATTTTCTGGCAGCCCGATGCAATACCGGCCCTTTCCCGCCAGCCATACTCGCATCGCCATTGCACAGGCATGGCGACGACAACAATGGCTTCGGCCCTGATCCGGCCACCCCCATTACACAAGGGAAAAATCATGAACAAGAATTTGACCTTCAGCCTCCGGGCGGCGATTTGCGGCATCGCGGGCGCAGCGGTATTTGGCACGGCTCACGCCGACCAGATCGTCAAGATCGGAGAAGCGGCGCCGATCACCGGCCCGGCCTCGTACCTGGGCAAAGACACCGAAAACGGCGCCCGCCTGGCCGTCGAGGAAATCAACCACGAAGGCCTGGTCATCGACGGCCGGAAAACCACGCTGGTGCTCGATGCCCAGGACGACGCCGGCGACCCGCGCCAAGCCACCCAGGTCGCGCAAAAACTGGTGGACGACAAGGTCGCCGCGGTGGTCGGCCACATGCAATCGGGCACCACGATTCCGGCCTCGAAAATCTACAGCGACGCGGGCATCGTGCAGGTGTCGCCCTCGGCCACCAACCCTGCCTATACGCTACAAGGCTTCAAGACGACGTACCGGGTCGTGGCCACGGACGCGCAGCAGGGCCCGGCGCTGGCCGACTATGCCAGCAAGACGCTCAAGGTCAAGGCCGTGGCCATCGTGGACGACGCCACGGCCTATGGCCAGGGGCTGGCCGATCAATTC
>CALGFL010000113.1 GCA_937881145.1 uncultured Bordetella sp. | reverse complement strand
GACTTGTGCTCTTCCGATTTGTCGGTTTGGCGCCCACACGATGAAGCTGGCCGATCTGCCCGAGCGCCTGGCGGATTTCGACGTGGTGGTGTCGTGCACGGCGAGTTCGCTGCCCATTTTGGGCCTGGGCATGGTCGAGCGCGCCGTCAAGCAGCGCCGCCACAGACCCATGGTGATGGTCGACCTGGCCGTGCCGCGCGATATCGAATCCGAGGTCTCGCGCCTGTCCGATGTGTATCTGTATTCGGTGGACGATCTGGGCCGCGTGGTGCAGAGCGGCGCCGACGCGCGCCGCTCTGCGGTGGTGCAGGCCGAGGCCATCATCGATACGCGGGTGCAGGGCTTCATGCGCTGGCTGGAGTCGCGCGAGACGGTGCCGGTGATACACGATCTGCAGCAGGCCGCGGCCGACGTGCAGGCGGCCGAACTCGAGCGCGCGCGGCGTCTGCTGGCCCGCGGCGAATCGCCCGAAGCGGTGCTCGAGCAATTGGCGCATGGCCTCACGCAGAAGTATCTGCACGGCCCCATGGCCGCGCTCAATCGCAGCGACGGCGACGAACGCCGCCAATTGCTGGCGATGGTGCCGCGCCTGTTCCCCGGCAAAGACTCCCGTCGTTAGCGGCGCTGACCGCCTGCCGCCCCCTAGCGGCGGATGCTTGCCGCGCGAGCGCCCGCCTGTCGTTGTTTTCTTTTCGATATCTTCCTGATGAAAGCTTCCATGCGAGGCCGGCTGGAGCAGCTGGCGCATCGTCTGATCGAGGTCGACGCCCTGTTGGCCGAGCCCGATTCCGCCTCCGATATGGACCGCTTTCGCAAGCTGTCGCGCGAGCGCGCCGACATCGAGCCGGTGGTCGAGGCGTTCAAGAACTTCCAGCGCACCGAAGCCGACCTGGCCGGCGCGCAGCAGATGCTGAGCGATCCCGAGATGCGCGAGATGGCCGAGGAAGAGATCAAGGCCGGCAAGGCCCGGGTGGAAAAGCTCGAGGCGGATCTGCAGCTTCTGCTGCTGCCCAGGGATCCGGACGACGGCCGCAGCCTGTTCCTGGAAATCCGCGCGGGTACCGGCGGGGACGAGAGCGCATTGTTCTCGGGCGATCTGCTGCGCATGTACACGCGCTATGCCGAGCGCCTGGGCTGGCGCGTGGAGCTGATGTCCGAAAGCCCGTCCGAGCTGGGTGGCTACAAGGAGGTGATCGCGCGCATCGACGGCGAGGGCGCATACGGCCGCCTGAAGTTCGAATCGGGCGCGCATCGCGTGCAGCGCGTGCCCGCCACCGAATCGCAGGGCCGCATTCATACCTCGGCCTGCACGGTGGCCGTCATGCCCGAGGCCGATGCCATGGGCGAGATCGTGATCAATGCCAACGATCTGCGCATCGACACCTTCCGTGCCAGCGGCGCGGGCGGGCAGCACATCAACAAGACCGATTCGGCGGTGCGCATCACCCACCTGCCCACGGGCCTGGTGGTGGAATGCCAGGACGACCGCTCGCAGCACCGCAACAAGGACAAGGCCATGCAGGTGTTGGCGGCGCGCCTGAAAGACAAAGAGCAGCGCGAGCGCCACAGCAAGGAAGCCGCCGAGCGCAAGAGCCTGGTCGGCTCGGGCGATCGATCCGAGCGGATCCGCACCTACAACTTCCCGCAGGGGCGCTTGACGGACCACCGCATCAATCTCACGCTGTACAAGCTGCTGCAGATCATGGACGGCGATCTGGACGAACTGACCGGCGCGCTGATCGCCGAACACCAGGCCGAGCAATTGGCCGCGCTGGGCGATCAGGTCTGAGAGGGCGGCAACCATGACGCGCGTCCGCGATCTGCTCGATGACTCAGGCCTGCCGCGCCTGGAGGCCCGCATGCTGCTCGAGCATGTGCTGGACAAGCCGCGCGCCTGGCTGCTGGCGCACGACACCGACCCGGCCGAGCCGCGCGTGCAGGCCTCGTACATGGCGCTGGTCCGGCGGCGCCTGGCGGGCGAGCCCATGGCCTATCTGACGGGCGAACGCGAATTCATGGGCCATGCGTTTCGCGTGACGCCCGACGTGCTCATTCCCCGGCCCGACACCGAGCTGCTGGTCGAAACCGCCGTGGCCCTGCTGCAGGGCCGGCCGGGTGCGCGCGTGCTCGACCTGGGCACGGGCAGCGGTGTCATCGCCGTGTCGATTGCGCTGGCCTGCCCGCACGTCTACGTATCGGCCACCGACCGCAGCGTCGCGGCGCTGGCCGTGGCCCGGGACAATGCCCGCGCGCTGGGCGCGAACGTGCATTTTTTCCAAGGCGACTGGTACGAGGCTTTGCCCGAAGGCGAACGCTTCGACCTGATCGTGAGCAACCCGCCCTATATCGCCGGCAATGATGCCCACCTGACCCAGGGCGACCTGCGCTTCGAGCCGCGCGGCGCGCTGACCGACGGCGGCAACGGCCTGGCCGACCTGGCCAGCATCGTCGTGGGCGCCGTATGCCGGCTCGATCCCGGCGGCCAACTCTGGGTGGAACACGGCTGGGACCAGGCCGAAATCGTGCGCGACATGCTGATCCAGGCCGACTTCGAGGACGTGATTAGCCACACGGATTTAGCGGGAATAGAGCGAATTTCTGGCGGAAAACTATAATCGTGTCGATATCTGGTGGTATTGGGCTGGCGGCATGGACATGCCGTGAGCCGAGGACCCCGGAGCAATCCGAAGCGCGGGGCGGCCAACCGCAGCCCACCGGGCGAGCATCGGAATTGCGCAGGGCAGCCTCGGCGGCTCAAGAACCCAACGCGTTGGCCGCACCCCTATTTAGCAAGCTTCAATTTCATTCGAGAACCCAATGAGCGACGTTAAAGAATTCATCCGCGAAACCGTGACCGCCCACCCCGTGGTGCTGTTCATGAAGGGCACGGCCCAGTTCCCGCAGTGCGGCTTTTCCGGCCGCGCCATCCAGATCCTCAAGGACAACGGCGTCAAGAAGCTCGTCACCGTCAACGTCCTGGAAGACGACGAAGTGCGCCAAGGCGTCAAGGACTTCTCGAGCTGGCCCACCATTCCCCAGCTCTATGTCCAGGGCGAATTCGTCGGCGGCTCGGACATCATGGCCGAGATGAACGAAAACGGCGAACTCAAGAAGCTGCTCGACGGCTCGGGCGCCACGGCCTGACACGAGCCGGTTCCAAGCCATCATGCGCCGTCTGGTCATCGGCATCACGGGCGCCACGGGCTCCATCTATGCCGTGCGCATGCTGCAGGTTCTGCAAGGCGTGCAGGACGTCGAATCGCATTTGGTGATCTCGACCTCCGGCGTGCTCAACATCAAGCACGAACTGGACATCGGCCGGCACGAAGTGCAGGCCATGGCCGATCACGTGCACAACGTGCGCGACGTCGGCGCCACGCTGGCCAGCGGCGCCTTCCGCACCGCGGGCATGGTGATCGCGCCGTGCTCCATGCGCACGC
Organism: uncultured Bordetella sp.; assembly: GCA_937881145.1. Lineage (GTDB taxonomy): Bacteria > Pseudomonadota > Gammaproteobacteria > Burkholderiales > Burkholderiaceae_B > Bordetella. The sequence goes on along the minus strand of CALGFL010000113.1, from coordinate 2,646 downwards.
TGGCGGCCGTGGCGCAGGGTTTGTCCGACAACCTCATCACCCGCGCGGCCGACGTTACCTTGAAAGAGCGCCGGCGCCTGGTGCTGATGGTGCGCGAGACGCCGTTCAACCTGGCGCACCTGCGCAATATGACCGCCGTGACCGAGATGGGCGGCATTGTCTTTCCGCCCTTGCCGGCGTTCTATCATCGCCCGCGGTCCATCGAGGAGATGGTGGATCACACCGTGGCGCGGGTGCTCGAGCTGTTCGATATCGAAGTGCCTGGACCGACCTGGGAAGGGACCTGACCGGGCGGCGGGAATCAATCCCGCAGCTCGATCTCGGTGAACGGGTGGAACTCGCGCGTGGCGGGATCGCGCACGAACAGCATGCCGGTGGCCACGCCGAAATAGGCGCCATGCAGATCCAGCTCGCCGGCTGCGAATCGGCTGCGTATCGACGGGAAGGTAAGCAGATTGGCCAGGCTGTGTTCGATCACGGCCAATTCCAGGCGTTTGATGTCGGTGTCGCGATCGCCGGCGTCGGGCTGCAGCTTGAGGCGATCGGCCACGGGCTTGACCTGCGACATCCACTTGCCGATGAAGTCCATCTTGGAAAGCGGTTCGGCATTGTCGTGGAAGGCTCGGATGCCGCCGCACGAAGCGTGGCCCAGCACGACGATGTGCTTGACGTTCAGGCCGCTGACCGCGAATTCGATGGCCGCGCTGGTGCCGTGATAGGACGAGCTGGCGGCGTCGATTTCGCAGGGCGGGACCAGGCTTGCCACGTTGCGGATCACGAACATCTCACCCGGGCCGGCGTCGAAGATGACTTCGGGCGAGACGCGCGAGTCGCTGCAGCCGATAATGAGCACTTCGGGGCTTTGCCCGCGTTCGGCCAGGGCCTGATAGCGGTTGCGCTCGCTGGGCAGGCGGCCGTTCAGAAAGGACTGGTAGCCCTCGGTGAGTCGTTTGGGAAACATGGGAGCCTTTGAGTGAAGGTGGCGCTGGGCCATTTTCCCACATTGGCAGCGACATCCCGCCGAGATGGCGGCTTGGATTTTCCCGAAAGACGCCTTGTACAGTAGGGGCATTCGTGCCCGGATTCTGGAGGATTTATGGTTTGCCTTACCCGCGCACGGCTTGCCGTGGTCGTTGTGACGGCCGTTTGCGCCGCGCCCGCCTGGGGCCAGACGCTGACGTTGCCTCAGCAGCGCATGAACTACTGCAATATCGTCGCCAGTTCGCAGGGGTTGCAGGGCGATTCGCGCAAAGCCTTTCTGACCGCTTGCATAAATGGCCAGAATCCGACGGGCGCCGCGGCCCGTCAACCGTTGACTGCAGATCAGCAAAGAGCGGTTGCTTGCGACGCGCAGGCCAGCACGCAGCGGCTGGGTGGAGAGGCGCGCAGGACTTTCATGAAGTCTTGCTTGAGGATGTAGGCGCCTTGCAAGGTTCCACAGCGCGTTGCCTGCGAGTGGCGGCCATGTCGGGAAGGTGGGCCAGATGCGCCGATTCCGCGGAACTCAGCGGTGTTCTGGCGCAGTCGCGGTGGGCGTGACGGAGAGTGCGGCGGGTGGCTTGGCAGGTGCCGTGTTGACCGTTGGCACAGGCGTGGGATGCTTCGCGGGGCGCACGGCAGGACGCACCTTCGTGCGGGTGTGCGCGGGCTGCACCGGGCTGCGGTGCTTGCGCCAGTTGTAGAGCTCGGGCTTGCGGTAGACGGGGGCCTTCTTGGGAATGGGCTTGGCCACGGGTTTGACGTGGACGGGGGCCTTGTGCGCCGGCGCGCGCCGGATGCTGACCGGCACGGGCGGCGGCGGGGGCAGCGCCGCGCTCACCGGGGCGTAGCGGGCAAAGGTCAGCGGCGTGGCAGCCCGGATATGCCAGGTCTGGCCGGGAGCCAGGTCGCCGTCGGCGTGCTCGACCAGGCGGCCGACTTCCTGGCCGCTGTCGTCGTACAGGGCGAAGGTGACCTTGGGCGCCGGTTGCGTCACCGGGCCGTTGTTGGTGTAACTGCCGTAGATGATGGTCTGGCCCAGCAGCAGATCGCGCGTGGCGGCCAGGTCGTAGACCGCATGATCGCGCCGCAGGTTTTGTGCGCAGGCCGGCCCGCACAGCAGGGCGAGCAGCAGCAGGGCGACAAAACGGACGGTCATATCAGGTTCCGGTAAGGCATGGGGCATCGGCGGCGCGGGCGGAACCGCGTAATGGTATTACGGGTGGCTGAACCCGGAATTTAAGTGCTCGCGCCTGGCGAGGGTGTAACAGTGAAGCCTAGCCCGAATTGCGCAGACCGGCCGCGATGCCGTTGATGGTCAGGTGGATGGCGCTGCGCACGCGGGGATCCGGCTTCTTGCCGGGCTTGGCCTGGTCGGCGCGCCAGCGGCGCAGCAGCTCGATCTGCAGGTAGTTGAGCGGATCGATGTAAGCGAAGCGCTGGTTCAGCGATTCGCGCAGCCCGGGGTTGTCGGCCAGCAGTTCGCGCCGGGTCAGCAGGCGCAGCATGGACAGGGTGCGCTCGTGTTCGGCGGTGATCATGCCGAAGACGCGTTCGCGCAGGGCGCGCCGCGGCACCAGCTCGGCATAGCGCGCGCCGATGGCCAGGTCGGATTTGGCCAGCACCATTTCCATGTTGGCGATCATGGTGCGGAAAAACGCCGATTTG
>CALGFL010000112.1 GCA_937881145.1 uncultured Bordetella sp. | reverse complement strand
CATCAGGACCTCAGTTGGAGAAGAAATAGCGTTCGTGCAGTTGACTGACGTCGAACTCGGCCGCCGCCTGCGACATCACGACCTTGCCGCTGCGCATCAGATAGACCTGGTCGGCGATGCCGACCGCCTTGTGGGTGTTCTGCTCGACCAGCACGATCGTGCGCTGTTCGGCTTTCAGTCGCTGCAGGATGTCGAACAATTCATTCACGATCACCGGCGCCAGGCCTAGCGAGGGTTCGTCGATCAGCAGCAGTTTCGGGTCGGACATCAGGCCGCGCGCCATTGCCAGCATCTGGGCCTCGCCGCCGGACAGCGTGCCCGCCAGCTGCTTGCGGCGCTCGCGCAGGCGCGGAAACATGTCGTACGAGCGGTCGCGGTTGCGCGCCGCCGCCGCGCGGCTCGCCTTGGGAAACGCACCCAGCATCAGGTTCTCTTCGATGGACATGTCCTTGAAGATCATGCGCCCTTCGGGAATCATCGCCACGCCCTGGCCGAGCATGCCCCAGGTCGGCGTGGCGCTCAGCGAGAGCCCATTGAAGGCGACGCTGCCCTGGGCCAGGGGAATCAGGCCCATGATGGCCCGCAGAAGCGTCGTCTTGCCCGCGCCGTTGGGACCGATGATCGTCGTCAGCCGACCCTGCGGAATCGACATGGAAATGTCCCACAGCACGTTGATCACGCCGTAGCCGGCGCGCACGTTGGAAATCTCAAGCATGCTCGGCTCCCGTGTAGCTCTTGATCACCCGCGGGTCCTTGAAGACGTCGGCCGGCGTGCCGTCGGCGATCAATTCGCCGTATTCGAGCACGGCTACCCTGTCGCAGAAATTGCTCACGGTTTCGATATCGTGCTCGATGACCAGAATGCCCAGCGCGAAGCGCGCGTGCAGGGCTTTGAGCATCAGCATGAAGCGCTGCTTGCCGGCGGTCTCGAGGCCGGCCAGGACTTCGTCGAGCATCAGCAGCTTGGGCTCCGTGACCAAAGCCTTGGCAACCTCGAGCGCCTTCAGTTCGGTTAGCGCCAGCTGCGTCGCGGCCTCGCATTCGGCCTTGTCCGACAGATTGGTCAGATGCAGTATTTCGTCGAGCCTGGCGTCGTCGACGCGGCCCGCGCCGAAGCGCTGCGCCACGATCAGGTTTTCCCGCACGGTCAGGCCCTGCATGGGCTGCGGCACCTGGAAGGTGCGGCCTATGCCCATGCGGGCGCGCCGATGCAGGGGACTGCGCACGATGTTTGCCGAATTGAACAGGATGCGCCCGCCCGAAGGCCGGACCAGGCCCGATATGGCATTGAACAAGGTCGTCTTGCCCGCGCCGTTGGGCCCGACCAGCCCCATGATTTCGTGCGTGCCGACCGACAGGCTGACCGAATTGACGGCGGTCAGCCCGCCGAAGCGCACGGTGAGATCTTCGAGTTTCAGCATGATCGTCTCAGCTCACGGCTTGGGGCTGCCCGCGCCCGCGAAGATTTTTCTGCTCACCAGCGGCACCAGGCCGCCGGGACTGTAGATGATCATGGCCACCAGCAGGGCGCCCAGGATCAGCTGGTGACCGACCGGGATGAGGCTCTTGAATACCAGCTGATCGACCAGGTAGACCACGACGGCGCCGACCACCGGGCCGGTAATGGTCCGGTAGCCGCCGAAGATGGCCGCGACGACCGGCAAAATGACCCAGATGCCGTCGAAGGCATAGTCCGGATTCAGGAAGTTGATGTCGTGCGCGTTATAGGCGCCGATCACGCCGGTCATGAATGCGGAAGTGAACAGCATCGAAGCCTTGAGCAGGATGCTGTTGACGCCCACGACCCGGGTCGCGTCTTCGCTGCCGTGCATGGCGCGCAAAGCCATGCCGTAGTGGCTGGCGCGGATGAACCGGTAGACCAGGGCGAATACGATCAGCAGGGTCAGTATCAACAGATAGCTGCCGCGCCGGCTGGCCAGATCCATGCCCAGCAGCGTGGGAAAGGTCGGCACGCTGGCCAGCCCGGCGGAACCCCCGGTCACGGATTCCCATTGCGTGGCGAGAACCCGGAAGATGACCGAATACGCCAGAATGGCCAGGGCGAAATACACGCCGCGCAAGCGCAGCACGGGCAGCATCGCCACCGAAGCGACGACGGCGCCGACGCCGCCCATCAGCATTGCCGGCAGCACGCCGACGCCGGCGCGCATCGTCAGCAGGGCCGAGACGTAGGCGCCGACGCCGAAAAAGGCGGAGTGCCCGAAACTCAGCATGCCGCCCAGATTGCTGAGCAGCGACCACGCCAGCGCGATGCCCCCGATCACCATCGCGGCAACGGTCAGGCTCATCACATAGCTGTCGCCCAGCAACCAGGGCACCACGCCATAGAGCACCACGCCCAGCGCCAGCCATTTCAAGGCGGTTTTCGTCGATACGCGCATGCCTAACCCCTCCTGGCCTTGACGCCGAACAGTCCGTTGGGCATGAAGAACAGCACCAGCAGGAACAACACCATGCCGACCAGCTCCTGCCACGCCGAACTGCCCAGCGTGGCCGTCAGCGCCTCGGCCAGGCCGAGCAGGATTCCCCCGATCAGCACGCCGGGAATGGAACCCATGCCCGCCAGCACCGTGATGATGAACGCCTTGATCGTCAGGGATTCGCCGCTGGCCGGTTGTATGACTTGATAGCTGAAGATCGCGACCCCGGCGAAAGAGGCCAGGATGCCCGCGATCAGAAACGAAATGATCTCCGTGGCGCGCGGGTTGATGCCCATCAGCTGCGCCGCGGCCCGGTTGCTCGACACCGCCCGCACGGCGCGCCCGTACCAGCTGCGCGACAGCCACCACCACAGCCCGGCCAGCAGGATCACCGCCACGATGAAGAACAGCACCTGCCCGCGCATGCTGAACAAAGGTCCGAACACCACGGCCCCCTGCAGCCAGTCGGAACCGGTCGAATGCGGGTCGGCCGACCAGATGAACAGGATGGCGTTGGTGAGGATGACCGCAACCCCGTAGGTCAGGATCAGCGAATTGAGCTCGCGATCGACCCGCACCAGGCTGAGCAGCCAATAGATCAGCGCCGAGCACAGGCAGACCAGGACCAGCGCGGCGGGGATCGCCAATACCGGATTGATGCCCAGACGCGTCTCGACCGTATAGGCGATGTAGGCGGCCAGCAGGACGAGTTCGCCATGCGCGAAGTTGATGACGTTCATCGTCCCGAAAACCAGGGCCAACCCCAGGCCGATCAAGGCATACAGCCCGCCTTGCAATATTCCCGAGTAAAGCGACTGCAGTATGAGATCGGTCATGGGGTGATTCCCGTCGGACTCTTACCAGGGCAGGCCCGGGTAGACCATCTTGCCGGTCGCCAGGTTGTCGGGCCAGACGATCACGACCTTCTTGCCCTGGATCTGACCGATATGCTGCATGTATTCGGTGTTCAGGCCGTCGCTGTTGAACCGGATGTGGCCCAGCACCGTGTCCACGTCGGTCTTGCCGATCTCGGCGCGCAGATTGTCCGGCGTGGGCTTGTCGCCCTTGGCGCTCACGCGCCCGATCGCGTCGAACAAGACTTTGGCCCCGGCATAGCCGTATTCTTCGATATAGCTGAAGTCCTGGCCCTTGAAGAGATCTTCATGGATCTTGGCGAACACCTTGCCGTCCGGCGTGGGGAATTCGGCGGGGAAGCTCAGGAGCGACAGCCCGAAGACATTCTGCGCGAGATCGGCGTTGTCGTTTACCATTTCCGGCACCGTGACCTCATACGTGCCGATCAGCGTCTTGATCTTCGGC
>CALGFL010000111.1 GCA_937881145.1 uncultured Bordetella sp. | reverse complement strand
CGCAGAGAAACCATGCCCAGGGATTACGCGCCGAGGCTGCTGAGGTTGCCGCGCCCGTAGACATTGACCGGGTGGGTCAGCGCGCCGGCGGGAACCAGGTCTTGCAGGTTGAACGCGTTTCGCGCGCCGTCGAACGTGACCGTGAATTTCTGGCCGTTGGCAGCCACGAAATTCACCGTTTCCCCCCAGTTGACGAAGACTTTGCTGGTGCCGCCGGCCAGGGAGACGGTGCGGTCGGCCTGGGCCGAAGGCGCGACAGTGCCCAGCAGGCTGCCGGATTCGGCGGCCACGGCGCCGGTCGAAATGCCGGCCAGGGCCAGGGCAGCCGAAACGGTTAGGGCGGAAAGAAATTGGGTTTTCATGTTGAGACTCCTAAAATGGGTTGCTAAACAAGGGTTAACGATTAAGGGTTAACGCTTAACTCTTGTTTGAATGAATAGTGCGCCCGCTCGATCTATAATTCAAATAGATTTCATATATTCTTAATATAAGATTTGAATTATGGATAACCGCCTTGACCTCAATCTGCTCCTGACCCTGGAAACGCTGCTGGCCGAGCGCAGCGTGACGCGGGCCGCAGCCAAGCTGCGCAGCAGCCAGCCGGCGGTTTCCGCGCAACTGGCACGCCTGCGCCGCATGTTCGACGATCCTTTGCTGATCCCGGGCGCGCGCGCCATGACGCCCACTCCGCGGGCGCTTGGCATCGCCCCCAGGTTGTCGGAACTGGTCGACGGTTTCCGCGCCATCGTGCAGCGTGAAGACTTCGATCTGTCCACGGTCCAGGCCGTGGTCATGATCAGCGCCAGCGATGTTGTCCAATGCCGCATCGGGAAATGGTTCGCCACCATGGCCGATGCCGCGCCGGGCCTGCAGCTGGGATTTGTGCCGGGCACCCGCGCCATGATTCCGGCTCTGGATAGCCACATGGCTTCGGGCCAGGTGGACCTGCTCGTCGGGTGCAGCGCGCTGATCCACCACGATCGCCTGCACATGCGCCAGCTCTATCGGGAGCATCTGGTGTGCGTCATGCGACGCGATCATCCGTTCGGCGGCAACACCCTGGGCGCGGAGGAGTTTTCCTCCATGAAGCACTTGATCGTGTCGCCGATGGGCGGAGATTTTTCCGGGGTCGACGGCGGCGTGCTGCACAAGCTGAACTTATCGCGCCGCGGCACGGTGTCGGTGCCCAGCTTTTTGGCGGCCGAGAAAATCCTGTGCGATACCGACCTCGTGTCGGTCTTTCCGGCTACGCTGGCGCGCGAGCGGGCGGAGGCGCTCAAATCCTATCCGCTACCGATCGCCGTTCCGACCATCGAAATCGGCATGGCCTGGCATGAGCGCACCCATCACAGCCCGCTGCATCGCTGGATGCGCGAACAGATCGCGAACGTGCTGACCGAGTGGACGACGGGAACCCCGGCGGCCTGAACACAGGCGTCCGCGAGACACCGGCCCCATCCGGCGGCAAAAGCATTGCACATCTATTGCTACGATGGATGACCTTGCCATCCCATGGACTGTCCGCAACCAAGCGAGCCCTCGAATGCCGGCACCCTCTCCTCATCGTCCTGCGCCGCGCAGCGCCGGCCGCCTTTTCATCGGTCTCATGTCCGGCACCAGCCTGGACGGCGTGGACGGGGTGCTGATGCGCCTGTCGGCCGACGGCTCCCCGCAAACCTTGTCCGGCGCGGCGTTGCCCATGCCCGACGATCTGCGCGCCGAACTGCTGGCGCTCAACGCCGCGGGGCACGACGAGCTGGAACGCGCGGCGCACGCCGCCAACGCGCTAGCAAGGCTTTATGCGGGGGCCGTGGAGCATCTGCTGGCCGATGCCGGCCTGCCCGCTTCGGCCGTGACCGCCATCGGCGCGCATGGGCAGACCGTGCGGCATCGGCCCGAACGGGGCTACACCATCCAGCTCAACGCGCCCGCGCTGCTGGCCGAACTGACCGGCATCGACGTGGTGGCCGACTTTCGCAGTCGCGATGTGGCGGCGGGCGGACAAGGCGCGCCGCTGGTGCCGCCCTTTCATGCGGCCATGTTCGGCGGCGACGCGCCGCGCGCCGTGCTCAACCTTGGGGGCATCGCCAACCTGACGCTGCTGGCCCCCGACCAGGCGCCGCGCGGCTTCGACACCGGCCCGGCCAATGTGCTGTTAGATGCCTGGTGCCAGCGTCACACCGGCCAGCCCTTTGACGCGGATGGCCGCTGGGCGGCCAGCGGCCGCGTCGACGGGGCGCTGCTGCAGGCCTTGATCGCCGGCGAGCCTTGGCTGCAATCGCCGCCGCCCAAGTCCACGGGACGCGACCTGTTCAACATGACTTGGCTCGATGCCCGCCTGGCGGGCTGGAAGGACAAGACCCCAGCCGACGTGCAGGCCACCTTGCAGCGCTTTACCGCGCAAACGGTGGCCGACGCCCTGGACGCCGCGCTACCCCAGGCCGTCGAGGTGCTGGTCTGCGGCGGCGGCGCGCGCAACGCCGGGCTCATGCGCGACTTGGCCGACGCCCTGCGGCGGCCGGTGCGCGCCACGGATGAGGCCGGCGTGGCGGCGCAATGGATGGAGGCACTGGCCTTTGCCTGGCTGGCGCAGATGCACGTGGACGGTCTGAAGGCGGGCGTGCCCGAAGTGACCGGGGCGCGAGGCCCGCGGGTGCTCGGAGCCCTGTACCCCGCGTAACCCTCGAAGACGCTCCACACGGGCGCCCTTTCACCCTTTGATTGCCCTTTGACCCGCACACCGCCTGGTCCTGGGCATCGCACACTTTTTACAATTTGGATATTGTATAAAATATTCAGATCGAGATAATCTTCCTCCTGCGCGTGGCCGGCATCGAGCTGGCTCAAGCTCCGAACCCACTCCCAGCCTGTTTCGAGGAAAGACCATGAGCAATATCTTCACCGGCACCATCCCCGCCCTGATGACGCCCTGCACCGCCGATCGCAAGCCCGATTTCGACGCCCTCGTGCGCAAGGGCCGCGAACTGATCGGGATCGGCATGAGCGCAGTCGTCTATTGCGGCTCGATGGGCGACTGGCCCCTGTTGACCGAAGCCCAGCGCCAGGAAGGCGTGGCGCGCCTGGTCGCCGCCGGCATCCCCACTATCGTCGGCACCGGCGCCGTGAACACCAAGGAAGCCGTGTCGCACGCGGCCCACGCCGCCAAGGTTGGCGCCCAGGGCCTGATGGTCATCCCGCGCGTGCTGTCGCGCGGCTCGTCCGCCGCTGCCCAGAAGGCGCACTTCGCCGCCATCCTCGAAGCGGCGCCCAAGCTGCCCGCCGTCATCTACAACAGCCCCTATTACGGCTTCGCCACGCGCGCCGATCTGTTCTTCGAACTGCGCGCCAAGTACCCGAACCTGATCGGCTTCAAGGAATTCGGCGGCGCGGCCGACATGCGCTATGCGGCCGAGCACATCACGTCCAAGGACGAGACCGTCACCCTGATGGCCGGCGTCGACACTCAGGTGTTCCACGGCTTCGTGAACTGCGGTGCGACCGGCGCCATTACCGGCATCGGCAATGCCCTGCCGCGCGAAGTGCTGCAGCTGGTCGATCTGTGCAAGAAGGCCTGCAAGGGCGACGCCCTCGCCCGCCGCCAGGCGCAGGAACTGGAAGGCGCCCTGGCCGTGCTGTCTTCCTTCGATGAAGGCACCGACCTGGTCCTGTACTATAAGTACCTGATGGTGCTCAACGGCGACAAGGAATACACGCTGCACTTCAACGAAACCGACGCCCTGAGCGACTCGCAGCGCCGCTACGCCGAGACGCAGTACGCCTTGTTCCGCAGCTGGTATGCCAACTGGTCCAAGGACAACCAGAAGTAAAACCTCCTGGATCCGGATATCGCTTCGCAGTCGAACAAGCGGCCGCCGAAAAACCGGCCGCTTGTTTTTTGACGCAGGGCCGCCCCAAGGCAAATCAAATTCCGAGCGACAACATGAACACCACGCGCTCCGCATTAGGCCACGCGACCCGGGCGCAAGCGGCTGCCGATGAGCTGCGGCGCAGAATCATCGAGGGCGAGCTGGCCGAAGGTTTCCAGCTGCGGCAGGACGCCCTGGCGGCCGAATTCGGCATCAGCCGCATTCCCTTGCGGGAAGCATTCGTGCAATTGGAAAGCGAGGGATTGATCCAGATCCTGCCGCACAAAGGCGCGATCGTCTCCGAACTGTCGATCGCCGAAATCGAAGAGCTGTTCGAACTGCGCGCCCTGCTCGAACCCATGCTGCTGAGCAAATCGGCGCCTCGCCTGACCGAATCGGACTTCACCGAGCTGGACCGCATCCTGGCCGAATACAGCGAAGAGCTGCACGCGAACTCGCCGGCGCGCTGGGGCGAGCTGAACACGCGGCTGCATCAGCGCCTCATGTCGCGGGCCAACCAGCCCAAGACCACGAACATCGTCAATTCCCTGCTGCTGCAGACCGACCGCTATACGCGTCTGCAGCTTTCGCTGTCGCGGCAAAGCGCGGCGCAGGCGGAAGCCGAGCACGCCGAGCTGGTGGACCTGTGCCGCAAAGGCCAGGCCCAGGAAGCGGCCGCGCTTTTGAAGCGCCACATCGGGCACGTCAGCGATGAATTGCGCGACTTTCTCCTGTCCCGGCGAACGGCCTGACAGCCGGCCGGAGAGACGCGTTCCGGCACAACCGGCCCGCGGCCACTATGCAAAAATCGTCATGCAACCCGCACCAGTTGCCCAAGACGCGATAGCCGCCACCGACATACGATTGCCCTCATGAAAACCGTACACATCATCGACTCCCACACCGGCGGCGAACCGACCCGTCTGGTGATCGACGGCGGCCCGGACCTGGGCAAAGGTCCGCTGAGCGAGCGCCTGGCCATTTTCAAGCGCGACCACGACGGCCTGCGCGCCGGCATCGTCAACGAGCCGCGCGGCTCGGACGTGCTGGTCGGCGCGCTGCTGTGCGAGCCGTCGGACCCGACCTGCTCGGCCGGCGTGATCTTCTTTAACAACGTCGGCTTTCTGGGCATGTGCGGCCACGGCACCATCGGTCTGGTTGCCTCGCTCGCGCACTTGGGGCGCATCGAGGCGGGCCGGCACCGCATCGAAACCCCGGTCGGCGTGGTCGAAGCCGAACTGCACGGCGACGGCAGCGTCACGGTGCGCAACGTCCCGGCCTATCGCTACAAGCACGCCGTGGCGCTCGACGTTCCCGGCTACGGCCGCATGCACGGCGACATCGGCTGGGGCGGCAACTGGTTCTTCCTGGTGGCCGACCACGGCCAGCAGCTCGATTTCTCGCGCGTGGACGCGCTGACCGAATTCACCTGGGCCATGCGCCGCGCGCTTGGCGAACAAGGCATCACGGTCAAGGACGGCGCCGAGATCGATCACATCGAGCTCTTCGCCGATTCGCCCAAATCCGGCATCGACAGCCGCAACTTCGTGCTGTGCCCCGGCAAGGCCTACGACCGCTCGCCCTGCGGCACCGGCACCAGCGCCAAGGTGGCCTGCCTGGCTGCGGCCGGCGAACTGGAACCCGGCAAAGTGTGGCGCCAGGAAAGCATCGTCGGCAGCGTGTTCGAGGCCAGCTACGCGCGCGACGCCGATTTGCCCGCGGACCAGGTGGTGCCCACCATCCGCGGCTCTGCCTACGTGAGCGGGCAGGGCACGCTGCTGTTCGGCGCGGACGACCCGTTTGCCTACGGCCTGCAGGCGCTATGACGCAAGGCGCGCGGCCTGATGCGGCCCGACCTGACGCGGCCCGACCCGATGTCATCATCGTTGGCGCGGGCATCGTCGGTGCGGCCTGCGCGCACGAACTGGCCGCGCACGGCTTATCGGTACTGGTCCTCGACCGCGCCGGCATCGGCACCGGCACGACGGCGGCCGGCATGGGCCATTTGGTGGTCATGGACGACCCGCCCGCCGAATTCGCCCTGAGCGCCTGGTCGCGCGATTTGTGGCTGGCGCTCGCGCCCAGGCTTCAAGCCAAGCAGGCCTTCGTGCGCTGCGGCACGGTCTGGGCGGCGGCCGACGAAGAAGAAATGGCGGCGGCCCGCGCGCGCCAGCAGGTATTGCAAGCCCGAGGCATCGCCTGCTCGATGCTGGATGCGGCGCAATTGCGCGAGGTCGAACCGGCACTGCGCGAAGGTCTGGCGGGCGGCATGATCGTGCCCGACGACGCCGTGGTCTATGCGCCCACCGCCTCGGCCTGGCTGCTCGAGCAACCGCTGGGCGGACGCATCGCAGTGCGCGGCGATGCCGAGGTGATCGCCATCGAGCGGCACGGCGTGCGGCTCGCCGACGGCACCACGCTGGCCGCCGGCGCGGTTCTCCTGGCCAACGGCCTGGCCGCGCCGACGCTGATGCCGGGCCTGCCGCTGGTGCCCAAGAAGGGCCACTTGCTGATCACCGACCGCTATCCCGGCGTCGTGCGCCACCAGATTCTCGAGCTCGGCTATATCAAGAGTGCACACCAGACCAGCGGCACTTCGGTCGCCTTCAATGTGCAGCCTCGCCCGACCGGCCAGTTGCTGATCGGTTCCTCGCGGCAGTTCGACACGACCGATCCGGCTGTCGAGCCGGCCGTGCTGGCGCGCATGCTGCGCCGCGCCGCCGAGTTCATGCCCGGCCTGCCCGACTTGAACGCGCTGCGCGCCTGGACGGGTTTTCGGCCCTCGACGCTGGACGGCCTGCCTTTGATCGGCCCGGCCTTGCCCGGCAGCTCGCCGCACCCGAACACCTGGCTGGCTGTGGGACACGAAGGCCTGGGCGTCACCACGGCCCTGGGCACCGCGAAACTGATCGCGGCGCAAATGCTCGGGCAGGCCGCGGCCATCGACCCCACGCCCTATCTGCCGGCACGTTGTCTTGACAATGGAAGCGCCGCTCATGGCTGAACGCATCGAACTCGAAATCGACGGCCGCCGCATCGCGGTGCCGGCCGGAAGCACCGTGGCCGCCGCGATCGCCCGCGCCATGGCCGGCACCGAGAGCAGCGGCGCGATCACGCGGCGCTCGGTCACCGGCGCCCTGCGCGGGCCGCTGTGCGGCATGGGCGTCTGTCAGGAATGCCGCGTGACCATAGACGGGCGCGCGCACCGGCTGGCCTGCCAGACACTCAGCGCGGACGGCATGCGGGTCGAGACGGCCGCGGCGGACGGCGGAGCGCGGACGTGACGAACGCGAACCCCATGCAATTCGACATCCTGATCATCGGCGCGGGCCCGGCCGGCCTGTCGGCGGCGCAAGTCGCCGCGCAGTCGGGCGCGCGCGTCGGCCTGGTCGACGACAACATCCTGCCGGGCGGCCAGATCTGGCGGCAGGGGCCGGCCCATCCCCCCAAGGGCCCGGCGCGCGAGCTGCTGGACGCGCTGGCCCGTTATCCGAACCTCACGCGCCTGTGCGGCACACGCGTGGTGCAGCCGCTGGCGGGCAAGCGCCTGCAAGTGGAAGACGCCCGGCAAGGCCATGTGCTGGGCTACGACCGGCTGATCCTCGCCACCGGCGCGCGCGAACGCTTCCTGCCCTATCCCGGCTGGACCCTGCCCGGCGTGACTGGCGCGGGCGGCCTGCAGGCGCTCATCAAGGGCGGCACGCCGGTGGCGGGCCAGCGCATCGTGCTGGCCGGCAGCGGGCCGCTGTTGTGGGCCAGCGCCAAGACCGCGCAGGAGCAAGGCGCAAAGATCGTGGCGATCGTCGAACAAGCCTCGCATCGATCCGTCGCGCGCTTCGCCCGCTCGCTGGCGCTCACGCCGGCCAAGCTCGTGCAAGCCATCCGCCTGCGGCTGGGCTTGCGCAAGACGCCCTACTGGCGCGGTGCGCAGGTCGTCGCGGCCCATGGCGACGATCGGCTACGCAGCGTAACCGTTCAACGGCCGCAAGGCAGCATCGATCTGTGCTGCGACCGGCTCGCCTGCGCTTACGGCTTGCTGCCGAACATCGAACTGGCGGCGGCGCTGGGCTGCGCGTCGGCCCCATATGCCGACACCACGGCGGTCCAGGTCGATGCCTGGCAGCACACTACGCAGCCCGACGTCTATGCCGCCGGCGAGTGCACGGGCGTGGGCGGCATGGAGCTGTCGGCGCTCGAGGGCCGCATCGCGGCGCACGCCGCATTGGAGCAGCAGGACGCGGCGCGCCGGCTCTTCGCGCGGCGCGAGCGGTATCGCGATTTTTCCCGGCGCCTGCACGCGGCCTTCGCCCTGAATCCGTCCCTGCGCGCGCTGCCCAGGGACGACACCATCTTCTGCCGCTGCGAGGACGTGCCTCATGGCGAGCTCGCCACGCACGATTCGTGGCGCATGGCCAAGCTGCATACGCGCTGCGGCATGGGCCCTTGCCAGGGCCGCATCTGCGGCGGCGCGGCCGCGTTCTGCTTCGGCTGGCAGCCTTCGAACACGCGCCCGCCCCTGTCGCCCACGCGGATAGGAACACTGGCCGATCTGGCCGGCACGGACGCGGCCACGGATGCAACGTAAGGCGCGGCCCGATCGGACGAGTGCGGCATGAATCCAACCGATTCCGCCTCGCTGGCCGGCATTGCGGCGGGCGATCTGACCCGGATGGTCGCGCATTTCACGTTGCTCGAGCCGGTGTTCGACACCATGCTCGACGTGGTGTTCTTCGTGAAGGACAACGAGGCACGCTATGTGCTGGCCAACCGCACGCTGGCCGCGCGCTGCGGCTTCAAGAACTCCAGCGCGCTATTGGGCAAGACGGCGGAGCAGGTTTTCCCGACCCGGTTCGGCCGCATTTACACGGCGCAGGACAAGGCCATCATCGCCAGCGGCAACAAGCTGATCGAGCAGCTCGAGCTGCATCTGTACCCGGGGCGCCAGCCCGGCTGGTGCATGACCACCAAGCTGCCGCTGCGCGATGCGCAAGGCAAGGTGGTGGGGGTGGCCGGCATTTCGCGGGATCTGCAGGCGCCCGAGGGCAGTCATCCCGCCTATCAGCGCCTGGCGGTGGTGGCGCGCCATATTCAAGAGAATTACGCCGGGCCGCTGCAGCTGCCGCTGCTTGCCAGGCAGGCGCATATGTCGGTGGCGCAGATCGAACGGTATTTCCACAAGATCTTTCATCTGACGCCGCGCCAGAGGCGGTTCAAGTTGCTGCTGGATGCGGCGTCGGTGCTGCTGGCCGGAGACGCCAGCGTCACTGATATCGCGACGCTGTGCGGC
>CALGFL010000110.1 GCA_937881145.1 uncultured Bordetella sp. | reverse complement strand
TGACCAGCTCGCAAAGCAGATCGATACGCCCGCCGATGCCCTGGCCATGAAGGACGTGGCGACCACCCGCAATGAGCTCACCCCGATGTACGAGGCGTTCTATGCCCAGTACAAGGCGGATCCCAAGCAGGGAGTCAATTATCTTCTGACGACGTTTGTGCAAGCGCGCAAGAATTTCGAGAAGGCATTGTCCGCGGTGGCGCAAGCTCAGGCCGATGTCATGAGCGACACCGTGAAGCGCGCCGACGAAACCTTCTCGCAGACTCGCAACGAGGTGGTCGCGCTCGCGAGCGGAGCGATAATCGTGGCGGTCGTGCTCTCGTTCCTGATCACGATCAACCTGATTCGCCACCTGGGCGGCGAACCGGATTATGTCGTCGATATCATGAAGCGGATTTCGGCCGGCGACATCTCGATGGACATCAGGACGCGGCCAGGCGACACCCATAGCCTGCTCGGCTCGGTGCAGCAAATGGTGAAAAAGCTCAAGCAGGTGATCGATGGCCAGCGCGGCGTCGTCACGGCGGCCAACGAGGGACGCTTCGACGAGCGGGTCGATCTCGACGGCCTGGACGGCTTCCAGCACGAATTGAGCAGCGGCCTCAATCAATTGGTGGCCACGATCGGCAGCAGCATCGACGATGTCGTGCGCGTGATGGGCTCGATGTCCGAGGGCAATCTGACCCAGACCATCGACGGGGATTACCGCGGTTCGTTCGGGGAATTGAAGAACTATGCCAACAACACCGTCGGCAAGCTGTCGATGGTAGTCGCTGAAGTGATGAGCAGCGCCGAAGCGCTCGCCAGCGCGTCCGAGCAGGTGAACATGACCGCCCAGTCGCTTGCTCAGGCCGCGAGCGAGCAGGCCGCCAGCGTGGAGGAAACCAGTGCTTCGCTCGAGCAGATGACGGCCTCCATCGCCCAGAACACCGAGAACGCCAAGGTCACCGACGAGATGGCCTCGAAGGCGGCCCAGGAGGCGTCGAGCGGCGGCGAGGCGGTCAAGGCGACGGTGGCCGCGATGAAACAGATCGCCAACAAGATCGTGATCATCGACGACATTGCCTATCAGACCAACCTGCTGGCGCTGAATGCGGCCATCGAAGCTGCGCGCGCGGGAGGACACGGCAAGGGCTTTGCCGTGGTGGCGGCCGAGGTGCGCAAGCTGGCCGAGCGCAGCCAGGTCGCCGCGCAGGAGATCGGCGAGGTAGCGACGAACAGCGTCGAACTGGCCGAGCGCGCCGGTATCATGCTCACCGAGATGGTGCCCAATATCAAGCGCACTTCCGACCTGGTGCAGGAAATCACCTCGGCATCCGAGGAGCAGTCGTCGGGCGTCGGCCAGATCAACGCGGCGGTCGGTCAATTGAGCATGACGACTCAGCAGAACGCCTCGAGTTCGGAAGAGCTGGCTTCCACGGCCGAGGAAATGAGCAGTCAGGCCGAACAGCTGCAGCAGACCGTCGGCTTCTTCAAGGTCGAAGGCGGCACCAGCCGTGTCCGCCCCGAACGCATCGGGCGAGGCCCCGCCGCGCGCCCGGCCCAGTCCGCCAAGGAATATGCGCCCAAGGCCGGCAAAGGCTCGCCCAAGACCAACGGCGCGCATCGCGATGCCGGCGATGAGGCATATTTCACCCGCTATTGACGAGGGCATGATGCGCGATCGAGCCGACAGACGCAACGCAGAGGCGGACGAAGCGGACGAGGCGTCCGACATCGACCACGCCCAATATCTGACTTTCATGCTGAACGGGGAAACGTTCGGCATCGGCATCATGTCGGTCAGGGAGATCATCGAATACGGCACTCTGACCCAGGTGCCGCTGATGCCGGCCTGCATTTGCGGCGTGATCAATCTGCGCGGCTCGGTAGTGCCGGTGATGGATCTGGCAACGCGCTTTGGCCGGCAAAGCGCGCCCGTCACCAAATACACCTGCATCGTGATCGTCGAAATGGAACAGCCCGACGGGCTGCAGGTGATCGGCATGAGGGTCGATGCCGTGAACGCGGTGCTCGGTATCTCTCCTGAAGACATCGAGCCTGCGCCACGCCTGGGCACTCATATTCGCGCCGATTTCATCGCGGGCATGGGTAAGGCAGGTGAAAAGTTCGTGATCCTGCTCAAAGCCGATAGCGTGCTGTCGATCGACGAAATCAGTGCGTTGGCGGAACTGTCCGCCCCTGGCTCGCCCCAGGTGCGGACAGTCGCGACGCCGTAGAGCCCGCATCGGCGAACGACATGCACACGCTGAGCGACCAGGAATTCACCCTCTTTCAGCGCTTCATCTTCGAAGCCGCCGGCATCATGCTGTCGATCACGAAAAAACCCATGGTCAGAGGCCGCCTGGCCAAGCGCGTGCAGACGCATCAGTGCGACTCGTTCGGCGATTACTACGACATGCTGCGAAGCGGCCGCAATCCGGTCGAAGCCCAACTCGCTGTTGATTTGCTGACCACGAACGAAACCTACTTCTTCCGGGAAGCCCGGCATTTTGCCCTGCTGCGCGAATTGCTGAGCGCACGTCCGCGCTCGGGCGATGAACGCGCAACCGCGCCTTTTCGAATCTGGAGCGCCGCCAGTTCGAGCGGCGAGGAGGTCTATAGTATTGCAATGGTGCTGGCCGATCTGCTGGCCGACGAGCCTTGGAACCTGATCGGCTCGGACATCAGCATGCGCATGCTCGAGCGCGCGCGCCGGGGCATTTATGCCGACGAGCGGGCCAGCCATATTCCTCTGGAATATCGGCGCCGCTTTTGCTTGAAAGGCACCGACAAATACACCGGCTCGATGATGGTCGACCGTGCATTGCGTGAACGCATCGAGTTCATGCAAATCAACCTGAACCAGCCCCTGCCCGCCGCGCTCGGCAGGTTCGACGTGGTTTTTCTGCGCAATGTGATGATCTATTTCAGCGAAGACACCAAACGCGAGGTGGTGGCACGCATCCTCTGGCAGATGAAACAGGGCGGGTATTTGCTTGTCGGGCACTCGGAAAGCCTGCATGGACTGACCGATGCCGTGGAGACGGTCGCCCCCTCGATTTACCGCAAGAGACGACAATAGCAAGGCAACGCGGAGAAGATGTAATGGATATGGGGAAGAATCAAGTCGTGCTGGTGGTCGAAGACAGTGTGGTGCAGCGCGAATCGGTAGCCGCTCAGCTTCAGGATATCGGATTTGAAACGGTTCTCCAGGCGGCAAACGGCGCCGCCGCACTGGAGGTTCTGAACGCCCGCGGCGAACATATCGTCGATCTGGTGATTACCGATCTGGACATGCCCGTCATGGACGGCATCGAATTGATCCGGCATCTTTCCGAACGCCGCCTGGCGCGTTCGGTCATCGTTGTCAGCGCCCGCGACCCACGCATGCTGGAAGTCGTGGAGGTGATCGGCCGACAGAACGACGGCCTGCACCTGATCGGCACTGTATCCAAGCCTATCCACCAGGAGGATCTGATCGCGCTACTGGGCAAGATTTGCCGATGCGACGAAAAGCCGGTCAGCGCCGCCCCCACCGTGCGGCTGGAGCTGGCCAATGAACTGAAGCAGGCGGTCGAGACCGGGCAGTTCATGCCCTATTACCAACCTATCGTTTCGATCGAAACCGGAGTGGTCTGCGACATCGAAGTGCTGGCACGCTGGATGCATCCCGTGCACGGGGTGCTGCTGCCCGTGCATTTCATTCCGCGCATCGAAGGCTCGCCGCTGATGATCCCGTTCACGCTGGATATCGTGGCCAAGGCATTCAGGCAAATGGCGCAATGGAACGCAAGCGGCCAGGGCTTCGGTTCGATCTCGATCAACTTGTCGGCCGACAACCTGGCCGACGCTTCGTTTTGCGAGCAGCTGTTCCAGCTTGCCGCCGAATACAACATCGCGCCCGAATCGGTCGTCTGGGAAGTCACCGAGACGATGGTCATGAGCAATCTCGCGCAGTGCCTGGCAAACCTCGTCCGCCTGCGCCTGAAGGGCTTCGGCCTGGCGATGGACGATTACGGCGTGGGCTATTCGTCGGCTCAGCAGTTGTCCAGCTGCCCATTTACCCGCCTGAAGATCGACCGGGTATTCGTCGATGGCGCAAGCCACCGGACGAATCGCCGAGCGGTGCTCGAAAGCTCGATCCAGATGGGACATCGGCTCAATGCCGAAACCATCGGCGAAGGCGTCGAAAGCGAAGCGGATATGGCCTTGCTGCGCGAATTGGGCTGCGACTATGCGCAAGGGTTTCTGATCGCCAAGCCGATGCCGGGAGCGGAACTGGAATCGTGGATGCGCCAGCGCGGGAACGCGGCCAGCGGCAAGCAGGTGTAGGAATCGCACGCGGCGACGAGCGGGCCGCATTGGCCGCGACCGGCCTGCCGCAAAGGAACCGTCGGGAATGTCAAAATAAGTGAATTGTCAGAACCCAGGCCTGTAAGTTGTCTGATACATCGGAAACTGGTGTTTACACGGATTCAAGCGCGGCGGATAGCGTCGTAAATAGATCCTGGCGCATTGTGCGCCGCGGGTCGTTCGCGTCTCTTCGCATTGCGAACCCCCCTTATCTTGTGCGATGTGTTTCGGGAACGAATATGTTGATACGTGGCATTTCCATCAAGGCGCGAATCGGGTTGACCATGGCATTTCTGGCCGCGCTGCTACTCGTGGTGGGCCTGCTGGGCTTGATCGGCATGAGCCAGACCAACAATGCGTTCCGCGATACGGCGACCGTGCAGATGCCGAACGCCGCGGCCATCGGCAATGCCGAGATCTTCGCGACGCGGGCGCGCCTGGCGCTGGACCGCGCCACGCTTGTGATGGGCTCGTCCGATGCGAATACCATCGTCGATCGCTCGCATATGTTCATGGGCCAGTCCGAGAAATGGTGGAACACCTACCTGGCGATGCCGCGCAACGCGCAGGAAGACCACCTCGCGAGCGCCGTCAAGGAAAAGCGCGTGGCCTACAAGGCGGCCATGAAGGAATACGAAGATGCCATCGTCAACACCAACCGGATCGCGCTCGCCGAGACGGCCGGCAAGCTGCAGACCACCTATAGCGCGCTTTCGACAGCCGACGGTGCGCTGAGCAAGTACCAGGCCGACACGGCGGACAGCAGCTATCAAAAAGCGCAGAAGATGTTCGGCATCCTGCGCCTGGTGACGATCGCCGCGCTCGTGGCCGGCCTGGCGGCCGCCTTCGGTTCGTACCTGGTTCTGCGCCGGGCCATAGGCAACCCCCTCAAGGAAGCGCTCAACCACTTCGATGCGATCACCGCGGGCGACCTGCGCCGCGCCATCGTCGTGCGTTCGCGCGATGAAATGGGGCAGTTGATGCAAGGCATCGCGAAGATGCAGCAGGGCCTGATCAAGACGGTGTCTTCCGTGCGCAGCGGCAGCGAGTCCATCGCCACGGCCACGCGCCAG
>CALGFL010000109.1 GCA_937881145.1 uncultured Bordetella sp. | reverse complement strand
CGAGCCTTCCGCCGCCCGCGCCTGAGCGCCCAGGCGGGTCAGGCGGCGAACTGCGCGCTCCACTGCGCGAGCTGCTGCGCGGTGACGCCCACGCCGCCGCAGAGTATGACCACGACCGAGCGGGCTTGTTTCAAATGCGCCGACGCGCCATGAAGCGCCGCCACCGAAGCACCGCATGCGGGCTCCACCAGCATGCGGTGCTCCAGCAGGATTTCCTCGCAGGCCGCGACCGCGGCGGCGTCCGACACGACGATGCTTTCGATGGGATGCGCCTGCGCGAGTTCGAACGCGCGCTCGCACACCTGCCGGGCGCCCAGGGACGTCGCGATGGACGATATCCTGGGCAGCATGACCGGCGCTCCGGCGCGCACGGCCTGGGCGAACGAATCCGCGCCAGCTGTCTCGGCGGCGATCACGGGAACGCCGCCCCAGCCATTGCGCTGCAAGCCTTGCACCACGCCGCACAACAGCCCGCCGCCGCCCACGGAGCAGATGACCAGATCCGGCCGTTCGCCTTGCCGCGCCAATTCGTCGATCATGGTCGCGTGGCCATCCCACAGCAATGGGTCGTCGAACGGATGAATGAAGGCATCGTCGGGCGTCGTGAGTTCGAGCGCCCGGGCATTGGCTTCCATCCAGGATTCGCCGTGCACGATGACCTGGGCGCCTTCGGATTGAATCAAATGCCTGGCGCGCTCCGACGTGGTGGCGGGAACCACCACAGTCACCGGCGTGGCGAGCATGCGGCCCGCGTAGGCCACCGCATAGCCGGCATTGCCGCCGGACGAAGAAATGAATCGCCGCGCGCCGCGGGCCTTGTAGGTCTCGCAGGCGTGGCCGATGCCGCGGGTCTTGAACGAGCCGCTGGGCTGCAGCGCTTCCATTTTCAGGCGCACGTCCTTGCCGGTGCCCAGGGAAAGCGCGCGAGACGCAAGGATGGGGGTTTGGATATGGATGGCCATGTTGGCTTGCCGAAATTCCCGATTGGTTGAGTAAAGGACCGCGCGTCAGGTGGGGGTGGCTATCACGCAGCAGACGTTTCCCGGGACGACAATGCCTGGGTGGCGTTTTGCGAACACGGCGCCGCTGGTGCCGTAGGTGAGCTCGACCGGTGCGCGTCGCGGATCATGGATCTGATGGATCCTGCCCGCGGGCTGGCCCGCTTCGACATGCTCGCCGTGCCGATGGTACGCCTCGAAGACGCCCCGATCCGTTGCAATGACGTACGACTTCGATCCCGTGACCTTGAAGAGCGGCGCGGGCGGCGTGGCGGGTTCGCGCGCATAGGTCTCGTCCAGCACCCCCCAATGCACCAGCACTCGCAGCGTACCGGCGCGGCAGAGCGCCAGCGCCGTATCCGTCACGGTGCCCCGGCCCGCCATCTCCGTACTCACGCAGGTGAGGCCGGCCGCCACGGCGGTGGCCACGCTGGTGCGGGTATCGCCGAGGTTGTTCAGCAAGACGTTGAAGGGGGCGCCGAAGGCCAGGGCGGCATCGAGGTTGCGCTGGGTATGCGCCGCATCGTTCGTGGGCTGGACCAGGGCGCTCGGAATGATGTCCAGGGACGAGCCGCCCGAATGCAGGCTCAGGAACGCGTCGCCGCGCGAAAACAATTCGTCGCTGACGTAGGCGGCGATTTGTTCGGTGATGGTCCCGGCATGGTCGCCGGGAAATGACCGATTGAGGTTTTTGCCATCTTGCGGCGAGGTCCTCAGGCCCGCCTGCGCGGCTGGCGCATTCAGCGACGGCATGAGAATCAGGCGGCCGCGGATATGGTCCAGCGCAAGATCGCGGATGAGCTCGCCCAGCACGATCTGGCCTTCGTATTCGTCGCCATGGTTGCCGCCCTCCAGAATGACGGTGGGCCCTGCGCCGTTCGCCAGGACGGCCATGGGGATGGGCACTGTGCCCCACGCGTCGTCGTGGGGAGAGTGCGGAATGTAGAGAAACCCCAGCTGCCGCCCCGGCGCATCCAGGTCAATGTCGGTGAATGCCGTCGAGCAGTGCGGATTGCGGGCTGGGAGATGCGTTCTCTGCCGGTCGCGCAAGAAGGGCGCGGCGCGGAAATTTACCTTGTCCATGAACCTTTCCGGTATATATGCTGCGAGTGAGGAAGCAGAAATGTTAGGAATGTGAGGCTCTCTTGAAAAATACTTTTTGAATGCCTCTTCATATACCTGCAAGGCATATATTGGAACTGAGACAACTGCGTTATTTCATCGCCGTCTGCACCGCGGGCAGCGTTGCCGGCGCCGCGAAGGTCCTGCACATCGCGCAACCCGCGCTGTCGCGCCAGATGGCCGCGCTTGAAGACGAGTTCGGCGCCAGGCTGCTGGTGCGCCTGCCGCGCGGCGTGGCGCTCACGCGGGCGGGGGAGGCCCTGCTGGTTCACGCAAGGCTGCTGCTCGCCGGCACCGCGTCATTGCGCGCGCAAGTGGGGCTGGCGGCCAAGGGCAAGGCCGGTTCCCTGCGTGTCGGGATCATCCCGGGCTATGGCTGGCTGCCGGCGCTGGGGCACGCCATTGCCGAACTGTCGCGCGAATCTCCCGATGCCTCGGTCATGGTGAAATCGGGCCTGTCGGCTTGGCAGCTCGAGGCCGTCAAGCGCCACGAGCTCGATGCCGGCATCGTCGCCTGGCGCTCGCCCCTGGATGCCGAGGTGGAGGGCGTCAAGGTCTACGAAGACCGGATGGTGCTCGCGATGCCGGCGGCCACCGCCCGCGGCCTGGGTAAGATACGCGCGCTCGGCGATCTGGCCGGACAGAAATTCATTCTGTTCCCGCGCCAGGATTCGCCCTCTCACTACGATGCTCTGGCGCGCATACTGAAGGCGGCAAACATTCCGACGGGGCAGCCGGGTACGGCGGCGGCGGCCGACATTCCCACCATCATAGGGTTGGTATCGGCAGGACTTGGCTGCACCATCGTTCCTTCTTCATACAAGTATCACTGCCCGGCCGGGGTCGTCCTCAAAGAGGTCGGCGGACTCGACCTGAAATTCGACCTGGAGCTGGTCTGGCGCGCAGATTCGCGCGATCCCCTGCTGCACAGTTTCGTCGGCATGCTCCCGGCGTCACAGGGCATGCTGCGATAAGCCCCGAAACGAGAAAACCCGGCGCAAGGCCGGGTTTTCTCTGGAACAGGCCCGTCGCGCCGTTTATTGCGGCTGCACGCCGGCCTTCTTGAACAGTTCGGCCCACTGGGGCACTTGCTGCTTGACCTTGGCCTGCAGCGCTTCGGGGTTGGCCTCGCTCGCCAGCACGGTGGTGCCCAGCTGCTGCATGCTGTTCTGGAACTTGGGATCGGCCAGCGCGGTCTGCAGACTCTTGACCAGCTTGTCGATCACAGGCTTGGGCGTGCCCTTGGGCGCCCACAGGCCGTGCCAGATGCCGACCTGAAAGCCCTTGAAGCCGGACTCGTCCATGGTGGGCAGGCCGGGCAAGGTCGGCACGCGCGTCAGGCTGGTGACCGCATAGGCCTTGACCGTCTTGGCGCGGATCTGCTGCGTGGTGTTGGTGGTCTGGTCGCACAGCATGTCCACTTGCTTGCTCAGCAGATCGTTCATGGCCGGCGCCGTGCCCTTGTAAGGCACGGTCAGCAGGTTCACGCCGAACGCTTCGTTGAGCATGACGCCGCACAGATGGCTGGCCGCGCCGATGCCGGCATTGGCCAGGGTGATCTTGCTGGCGTTCGCCTTGACGTAGGCGGCCAGTTCCGAGATGTCCTTGGGCGGGAAATCGGAGCGGGCCAGCACGGTCATGGGCACGTCCACGATCAGGCCGATGGGTTCGAAGCTGGTGTCGGGGTCGTAGCCAGGCTTCTTGTAGAGGCTCGGCGCGGTGGAGAAGCCCACGTGCATCAGCAGCAGGGTGTAGCCGTCGGCCGGGGCGCGGGCCACGAAGCTGGTGCCGATGGTGCCGCCGGCGCCGCCCTTGTTCTCGACGACGATACCCTGGCCCATGTTCGTGGCCATGGCCTGGGCCAGGTTGCGGGCCACGGTGTCGGTGGGGCCGCCCGCGGCGAAGGGCACCACGACGCTGATGGCGTGATCGGGGTAGTCGGCGGCGCTGGCGCCGGTGGCGGCGAGCAGGGCCACGGTGCCCAGCGTTGCCGCCAGGGTGCGGGTAAATCGATTCATGGTTTTCTCCAATGAGGGAGGCCGGGAGCCTGAGTGCTTTTTTGTTTTCCCCACGCCGGGCGCGGTGCCTGGCCGGCCGATCGTCTGGGTGAACGCGAGTCTATGGAAAACAGCGGGGAAGGGTTACCCCTGGTTTCCCTTAGAACAAGCTGAAAAAAGCTAAGATGTTGCATTGCAGCATCGCTGCAGGAGGCAGATCTCCCGGGCGTTACTCTCTAGAAGCACCTGTTTATATTGCGTTGCACAAAAAACTCTTGACAGTCAAAAACAGAAGCCTAAAATAGCATTTGTGCAATGCAGCAAAGAGCAGCATCTACACGGCGGTAGCAGCCAGGCCGCCCAACTTATCTCAAGCAAGGAGAGATTCAATGAGCGCCATCCCCCAACAAGTTCTGGCCCGCCAGAAAGCCGCCGTCAACACCTTCGTCGCCGCCCAGAGCGCTGTCTTCGAAGGCTTCGAAAAGCTGATCGACCTGAACCTGAAGGTTGTCAAGGCCACCCTGGACGAAGTTTCGCAAAAGTCCCAGCAAGCCACCGACCTGAAGGACGCCCAGGACGTGTCGTCGTTCATTTCCGCTTCCGCCCAGCCCAGCGCCGACAAAGCCCTGGCCTACAGCAAGCACCTGTACGACATCTTCGCCGGCGTGCAAACCGAGCTGTCGAAGCTGGCCGAAGCCCAGATCGCCGAAGGCCGTGAGCAAGTCAATGCCGCCGTCGAGCAACTGACCAAGAACGCGCCCGCCGGTTCGGAAAGCGCCGTCGCCATGCTGAAGTCCTCGCTGGCCACCGCGACCAGCGCTTATGACTCGCTGGCCAAGGCTGCCAAGCAAGCCGCAGACGTCGCCGAAAGCAACCTGAGCGCCGCCGCCAACGCGACGTTCAAGGCCGCCACCGACGCCGCCGAAGCCGCCGGCAAGGCCACTTCGCGCCGCCGCGCCGCCTGAATCCAGGCAAGCTTCGCAAAAAGGCCACCTTCGGGTGGCCTTTTTTTCATTGGGCGTGCCGCACATGCGCGGGTTTGCGGATACGGACGCCGCCGCGTGCAAGCCCGCTAGCCGGCGAAGCCGCCGGCGTCCAGAAAGGCCTGTTCCTCGGCCGTGGTCTCGCGCAATAGCAAAGGGTTGCGATGGGGAAAGCGCCCGAACCGCAGGACGATGTCCCGATGTTCCCGCGCATGGGGCATATGGCTCGGGCCCAGCCCGGCATGAAGCGTGATCGACAGGTCCTGGTCCGCGAGGTCTTCCGAGTGCGCGAAAGGCAGGCAGAAAAACAGGCGCAGCGCTTTTTGCACCGGCTCCATGTGGCCCAGCGCCAGGGCTTGCCGGGCATAGCGTCGCGCCAGCGGGTCGGTCGCATACATGTGCGCCGTGCCGCGAAAGGCATTGCGCGGAAATTGATCCAGCAGGATGAGCAGCGCCAGCGATCCCGCGGGCGTATTGCCCCAGCCGTCGAGTTCACCGCGCGCCGCGGCCAAATGCAGGTTCAGGAAGCGTTCGCGGAATGTCCGATCGAAAGCCTCGCTCTTGCGGAACCAGTGGGCCTCGGAGCGCCGCCAGAATTCGACGATGGCCTGGGCTTGTTCGAGCGGTGCGGACATGGCGGGATTTCCTTGGCGGGCAGGTCGGCGCTGCGGGACTCGTGGCGCGATCAGGCCAGCGCCCGCGCGCACTCGGCCACCAAGGCCGGGCCGCGGTAGATCAGGCCGGTGTAGAGCTGCACGGCGTCGGCGCCGGCAGCGACTTTCTCGCGCGCCTCCTTGCCCGACAGGATGCCGCCCACGCCGATGATGGCCAACGCGCTGCCGGCCTGTTTGCGCAGGCGTTCGATCACGGCAAGGGACAGCGCGTGCACCGGCGTGCCCGACAGGCCGCCGGCTTCGTCGGCGTGCGGCAGGCCTTTGACGTGGTCGCGCGACAGGGTGGTGTTGGTGGCGATGACGCCCTCCACGCCATGGCGCGGCAGCAGATCGGCGATGACGTCGATCTGTTCCTGGGTGAGGTCTGGGGCGATCTTGACCGCAAGGGGTACATGACGGCCGTGCCGGTCGGCCAGTTCGGCGCGCTGGTCGCGCAGCCGGTCCAGCAGCGCGGCCAGTTCGTCTTCGCCTTGCAGGGCGCGCAGATTATGGGTGTTGGGCGAGGAGATGTTCACCGTGATGTAGTCGGCGTGCGGATACACGCCGGCCAGGCCCAGCAGGTAGTCGTCGGCGGCGCGCTCGATGGGCGTGTCGGCGTTCTTGCCGATGTTCAGGCCCACGACGCCGCCCTTTTTGCGCCATTGGCTGCGTTGCACGTTGGCCAGGAAGGCGTCCAGCCCCTGGTTGTTGAAGCCCAGGCGGTTGATGAGCGCATTGGCCTTGGGCAGGCGGAACATGCGCGGCTTGGGGTTGCCAGGCTGCGCGCGCGGGGTGACCGTGCCGACTTCGATGAAGCCGAATCCCATGTTGCCCAGGGCGTCGATGTGGGCGCCGTTCTTGTCCAGGCCGGCGGCCAGGCCGACGGGGTTGGCCAGTTTCAGGCCCATGAGGGTGATGGGGGCCTTGGGGCTGGCGTGCAGGAGGGCGCGCATGGCGCCGCAATCGTGGGCGCGTTGCAGGTTGGCCAGGGTGACTTCGTGGGCAGTCTCCGCATCCATTGCGAAGAGGGCGGCGCGGGCCAGGGGGTAGGCGTTGAATAGGATCGACATGGTGGTCACGATTGTAATTTGAGTTTTTGAGTCGTCCGTCCAGGCCGAGCCGGTGCGGTCGGCTCCGAAGAGCCGACCGCACCGGCTCGGCCTGGACGGACCTCGCGGCTTCTCTTATTGAAGGCGCTTTATTGCCAGCGATCGTCGATCAGCTTTTGCTGGGGCTGGAAGCTGGCCTTGTAGGACATTTTGGGGCTTGCGGTGATACAGTAGCCCAGTTAGAGCCAGGGCAGGTCGAGCAGGCGGCACTGTTC
>CALGFL010000108.1 GCA_937881145.1 uncultured Bordetella sp. | reverse complement strand
GGAGGTGTCGGCGTTCATGAGGGGGATGTCCTTGCGAATGATCTGGGGCTGTGCTTCTGTTTGGTGTCTTGCTGCTCGTGTCATTGCTCATTGACGTTGAGCGTTCCAATGACTGTTGTCGCCGCGCTTTACTGGTGCGAGGGCAGGATGATTTCCACTGCCTTGGGCCACGCGGAAGTGAGCGTCCATTGCTTCATGGCTTCGATATCGTCGGCCAGATAGCGGTCCTTGTCGAGAAAGGCAACCTTGGTGCGCAGGCGGGCGAATTCGGCTTCGACCAGAGGCGAGCTCTTGGGGCCGCGCCTGAGTTCCATGCCTTGCGCGCCGGCCATGGCTTCGATACCCAGGACGACGGCGGTGTTGTCCACCATTTCAGCCAGGCGGCGGCCGGCGTAGGTGGCCATGGAGACGTGGTCTTCCTGGTTGGCCGAAGTGGGCAGGCTGTCGACGCTGGCGGGGTGGGCATGGGATTTGTTTTCCGAGGCCAGGGCCGCTGCGGTGACCTGCGCGATCATGAAGCCGGAGTTGACGCCGCCGTCGCTGACCAGGAAGGAGGGCAGGCCCGACAGGCCGCTGTCGAGCAGCAGGGCCAGGCGGCGTTCGGAGATCGCGCCGATCTCGGCGATGGCCAGGGCGATGATGTCGCTGGCGAAGGCGATGGGTTCCGCGTGGAAGTTGCCGCCGGAGATGACGTCGCCGTTGTCGAAGACGAGCGGGTTGTCGGAGGCGGCGTTGGCTTCGGTGGCGAGCACGCGCGCGGCGTGCGCGAGGTTGTCCAGGCAGGCGCCCATGACTTGCGGGATGCAGCGCACGGAGTAGGGGTCCTGCACGCGGCCGCAGTGGGCGTGCGAGGTCACGATGTGGCTGCCGTCGAGCAGGGCGCGCATGGCGCCGGCCACGGCGATCTGGCCGGATTGGCCGCGCGCGGCGTGGATGCGCGCGTCAAAGGGTTTGACCGAGCCCTGGATGGCTTCGAGCGACAGGGCGCCGCAGACCAGGCCCGCGGCCAGCAGGCGCTCGGCGCCGAACAGGCCCGCCAGACCCAGCGCGGTCGAGACCTGGGTGCCGTTGAGCAGGGCCAGGCCCTCCTTGGGGCCGAGCACGAAAGGCTCCAGGCCGATGCGCTTCATGGCCTGGCGGCCGGAGAGGGTCTGGCCGTCGGCCGTGTCCGCGCTGCCTTCGCCGATCAGCACGCAGGCCAGGTGGGCCAGCGGGGCCAAGTCGCCCGAGGCGCCCACCGAGCCCTTGGACGGGATGCGCGGCAAGATGCCGGCGTTGTGCAGGGCCAGCAGGGCGTCGACCACTTCGGGGCGCACGCCGGAATGGCCGCGCGCCAGGCTCACGGCCTTGGTGGCCAGCACCAGGCGCACGACCGCGGGCGGCAGCGGCTCGCCGGTGCCCACGCTGTGCGAGATGACCAGATTGCGCTGCAGCTCGGTCAGGCGCTCGGGCGGGATGCGGGTACTGGCGAGCTTGCCGAAGCCGGTATTGATGCCGTAGACGGTTTCGCCGGTGTCGACGATGTGTTGCACGGCGGCCTGCGAGGCCTCGAGCGCGGCGCGCGAGCTCGAATGCAGTTCGAGGGCGACGCCGCCGGCGTGGATGCGGCGCAGATCGGCCAGACCGACGCGGCCGGGTTCGAGCACAAGCCGGGCGGTGGAGGAGGAGGTGGTGTTTGCGGTCGTCATGATGGGATCTGTCTTGGTTGTCTGATCTTGTATATACAGGTTGAACAATAACCTATTCGACAGCGCTTTGTTGACCTAGGGGTTTCCCTTGGTCTTGTTGAAAACGAAGCGCACAGGGCGCTGATTACGGCAGAGGGCGGATCAACTGCTGGTCAACGGCCCGCCGGGTGTGAAGCGGCTGCCGAGCTGGTAACGGGTGCTGGGATGCAGGCAGCGCACCAGCGTGACCGGCAGCCCGTGCGTCCAGGTGCGGCGGGTCAGGAGCAGGCAGGGCTGGCTGGGCTGCATTTCGAGCTGGCGCGCCTGATCGGCGGTGGGGAGCACGGCGTCGATGACGTGTTCGATCTGGTCGCAGGGAATGTTGCGCAGCAGGTACTCGGAAGGCTGCACCTGCGTGAAGTCCTGCTGGCCGAATTGCGGCGCGGCCTGCGGATTGACGTAGCGGTCTTCCAACTGCACGGGTACGCCGTCTTCGCGATGCGTGCACAGGGTATGGAAGACCGACATGCCCACGTCCAGGTCCAGCGCGGTGGCGATTTCCAGCGGCGCCGAGACGCGTTCGCTCACCAGCACGTCGCAGTGGTAGTCGTGGCCGCGGCGGCGGATTTCCTCGGCCAGGTTGGCAATGTGCAGCAGCGTGGACTGCGGTTTTTCGCGCGCCACGAAGCTGCCCACGCCGGCGATGCGTTCGACTTGGCCCTGCGCCGAGAGTTCGCGCAGAGCGCGGTTGATCGTCATGCGCGAGATGCCGAACTGCGCCACCAGTTCGTTCTCGGAAGGCAGGCGGTGGCCGGGTGGCCAGGCGCCGCTGGTGATGTTGCGCGCGATGAAGTCCTTGACCTGTTGATACAAGGCCACGGAGCCGGGACGTGCCGGGGAGTGGTTCATGAGGGGATGCATGGTGCGGCTCAATGGGCCGCCGCCATGGCCTCCATGCGGATTTCCTCGGTCAGTCTGGCCTTGATGTCCATGAACTCGGGCGAGGTCTTGAGTGTGTAGCTGCGCGGGTGTGGGAAATCGACCGCAATGTCAGCCTTGATGCGGCCGGGCCGGGCGCTGAATACCGCCACGCGGCTGGCCATGAAGATGGACTCGTCGATGTCGTGAGTGACGAAGAGCACGGTCTTGCGGGCCGACTCCCAGATGCCCAGCAGCAGTTCCTGCATGAGCACGCGGGTCTGGTTGTCGAGCGCGCCGAAGGGTTCGTCGAGCAGCAGGATGCGCGGGTCGTTGGTCAGCGCGCGGGCGATGGCCGTGCGCTGCTGCATGCCGCCCGAGAGCTGCTTGGGATAGTGCTGCTCGAAGCCGCGCAGCCCCACCTTGGCAATGAAGTCGTCGCTGCGCTCCTTTTGCTCGGCGGTACCCAGGCCGCGCTCGCGCAGGCCGAAACGGATGTTTTGCTCGACCGTCAGCCAGGGGAAAAGCGTGTAGCTCTGGAACACCATGCCGCGGTCGGCGCCGGGGCCCTCGACGGGCTTGCCGTCGAGCAGCACCCGGCCGGTGCTGGGAAAATCCAGTCCGGCCACGATGCGCAGCAGCGTGGACTTGCCGCAGCCCGAGGGGCCCAGGATGGTGACAAAATCGTTCTCCGCCACTTCGAGGTCGATGGGCTGCAAGGCCTGCGTGGTGTTGCCGCGCTTGCCTTCGAACACGCGGGTGACGTTTTTTACGGAAAGCAGGCCCATCAGAGATTGCTCCAGGCGAAGACGCGGCGATTGACCGCCTTGAAGACGAAGTCGGTGATCAGGCCGATGACGCCGATGACGATGATGCCGAAGATGATCTGGCCGGTGTTCACCAGTATCTGGCTCTGCACGATCATGTGGCCGATACCCGTGGAAGCGCCGATCAGTTCGGCCACGATGACGTAGGTCCAGGCCCAGCCCAGCACCAGCCGCAGGATCTCGGCGATGCCGGGGGCCGCGCCGGGCAGCAGCACCCGGTGCACCACGCCGCGGTGGCTGGCGCCCAGCGTGTAGGCGGCCTCGACCAGGTCGCGGCGCGCGCCGCCCACGGTCACGGCCACCATCAGCACGATCTGGAAGAACGAGCCGATGAAGATCACCAGCAGCTTCTGCACCTCGCCGATGCCGGCCCACAGAATGAGCAGCGGGATGAAGGCCGAGGCGGGCAGGTAGCGGCAGAACGAGACGAAGGGCTCGAAGAAGGCTTCGATCCGCTTGTATGCGCCCATGGCGATGCCCAGCGGCACGCCGACGATGGTCGCCAATATGAAGCCGCCCACCACGCGCCAGACGGTCATGCCGATGTCGGTGAGAAAGTTGTATTGCGCGAAGAGGTTCCAGCCTTGCCGCAGCATGGTGAGCGGATCGGCAAGGAACAGCGGCGGAACCAGGCCGCCATACGTGATGGCGGCCCAGGCCGCGATGAAGAGGACGAAGAATGCGACTCCCAGCGTCCAGCGCTCGCCCGAGCCGACGGGCTCGAGCGGCGCAAGCGCGCGGCGCTTCACTGGATGTAGCTCGCGTCGTAGAGGGCCGCGTAGTTGTCGGGCAACTTGCGGATGACACCCGCGTCCTTCAGGATCGCGGCCGCCTCCTTCATGAAGGGCACGATCTCGCTGGCGAAGAACTTCTTGTTGTCGTCGCGGTTGGCCCAGCGCAGCAGGGAGGCGGACTCCTTGAATTCCTTGGCTGTCTGCTTGGATGCCGCCCCCATGATCGTATAGGCCTGGTCGGGATCCTTGGCGATCATGTCCAGCGCATCGAAATAGGCGTCGGTCAGCGCTTTGGCCGTCTTGGGGTTGGCCTTGAGCCACTTGGGCGAGCAGCCGACCGTATCCATGATCATGGGGTAGTCGAGCGTGGTGGCCAAAATGTGGCCGACCTCGGGCTTGTTGCGCACCGACGAGAGATAGGGCTCGTAGGTAGAGGCTGCGTCGTTGCTGCCGGCGATGAAGGCCTGGGCGGCGGCATCGGGTTCGAGCGTGACGACGTTGATGTCCTTCATGGTCATGTGGTTCTTGTTCAGCATCCAGGCGACCAGGAAGTAGGGCGAGGTGCCGGGCGCACTCACGGCCACGCTCTTGCCCTTCAGGTCGGCGATACTCTTGATGCCGTTGCGCGCCACGATGCCGTCGGCGCCGTAGGACTTGTCCATCTGGAAGATCTGCGTGATGGGCACGCCGTTGGTGTTCCAGGCCACGTGCGTTTCGACGGTGGTCGCGGCGCATTCGATCGAGCCCGAGGCCAGCGCCAGGTTGCGCGACGCCTGCGGGATCATCTTCAGGTCGACTTCGATGCCGTGCTTCTTGAAGAGGCCGGCCTTGTCGGCCAGGATGAGCGGCGCGAAGCCGGTCCAGCCCGAAATGCCCAGGGCCAGCTTGGTGCTTTCGGCGGCAGCCGGGGCGGCAAACGCGGCGCCCAGCGAGGCGGCGAGGACCAGGGTTGCAAACGGTCGAATCATCATGATGTGTCCTGTGTGGGAAGAGACCCAACGCCCCCATGGCGCCAGTGGCGCCTATTCTCGCCATCTTGTACAGGGTCTGTCTATACAACCTGGCTCATCCGGGACTAGGACTAACCCTGGTCGGCAGTGATCAGCTCGGCAATCCGCGATTTTCGCCGTTGGCGCGGGCATCGGCCAAATCGCCGCGGGCATGCCCGTAAGCGTTCCGGGCCAGGGCGTTAAAATGCGCCCATCATGTCAGCTATTTTCGCAAAAAAGGCCCTCACGCCGCGCCCGTCGGGCTTGCTGCCCCCCAAGGGCCGCGTCGTCGTCGGCATGTCGGGCGGCGTCGATTCCTCGGTCACCGCCTGGCTGCTCAAGCAGCAGGGGTTTGAGGTCGTCGGCCTGTTCATGAAGAACTGGGAAGACGACGACGATTCCGAATACTGCTCCACCCGCCAGGACCTGCTGGATGCCGCCAGCGTGGCCGACCGTGTGGGCGTGGAGTTCGAATACGTCAACTTCGCAGCCGAATACAAGGATCGCGTCTTCGCCGACTTCCTGCGCGAATACTCGGCCGGCCGCACGCCCAACCCCGACGTGCTGTGCAATGCCGAGATCAAGTTCAAGGCCTTTCTCGATCACGCCATGTCGCTGGGCGCCGAGCACATCGCCACCGGCCACTACGCGCGCGTGCGCCGCGTGCAGGGCGCCGCCGGCCCCGAATACCAGTTGCTCAAGGCGTTGGACGGCACCAAGGACCAAAGCTACTTCCTGCACCGGTTGAGCCAGGCGCAATTGGCGCGCACGCTGTTCCCGCTGGGCGAAATCCCCAAGACCGAAGTGCGCCGCATCGCGCACGAAATCGGCCTGCACAACGCTGCCAAGAAAGACTCCACCGGCATCTGCTTCATCGGCGAGCGGCCATTCCGCGAATTCCTCAGCCGCTATCTGCCCACCGCGCCCGGTCCCATCCTCACGCCCGAAGGCCAGAAGGTCGGCACGCATCACGGCTTGTCGTTCTATACCCTGGGCCAGCGCAAGGGCCTGGGCGTGGGCGGCGTCAAAGGCAGGCAGAACGAGGACGGCACCGCGCAGGCCTGGTACACCGCCCGCAAGGACCTGGACAGGAACACGCTCTACGTGGTGCAAGGCCACGACCATCCCTGGCTGCTGTCCGGCACGCTCAGGGCGCAGGACGCAAGCTGGGTGGCGGGCCGCCCGCCCGCGGCCGGCAGCTATGGCGCCAAGACGCGCTATCGCCAGGCCGACGCCGCCTGCGAGCTATCCGCAGCGCAGGGCACGGACTTCACGTTGGCGTTCGAGCAGCGGCAATGGGCCGTGACGCCGGGCCAATCCGCCGTGCTCTACGACGGCGACATCTGCCTGGGCGGCGGCATCATTGCGTGAAAGCGATAAGGCGCCTGAGGCAATGCCAAAGGCGCGAAAGCGTCAAACCTGCGGTACCGTATCGACAAACGACTGCCGGATCGCCAGCTTGTCGAACAGCCGGATCAGGTTGGCATGGGAAGCCCGCCAATCCAGGTCGGGAAAGCGCAGATCCAGATAACCCAGCGCGCAACCGACAGCGATATCGGCCAGCGTGTAGTTGATCCCCATGCAGTACTGGTGATCGCCCAGGCTCTTGTTCATGGCTTCGAGGCTGGCGTGGATCTTGCCGAAGTGCCGCTCTATCCATTCGGCGTTCTGCTGAGCCTCGGGCCGCAGCCGTTCGCGGAAGATCATCACGCTGGCGTCGAGCAGACCGTCGGCAATGGCTTCCCAGCACTTGACCGCGGCGCGCTCGCGGCCAGATTGCGGCAGCAAGCGTGCGACGGGAGAGAGCGTGTCGAGATATTCGACGATGACGCGCGAATCGAACAGGGCGCCGCCGTCTTCCATCACCAGGCAGGGCACCTTGCCCAGCGGGTTGTACTTCTGGATTTTCGTGTCGGGCGACCAGACGTTTTCGATTTCGATCTGATAGTCCAGCTTTTTTTCGGCCATGACGATCCGGACTTTGCGGACGTAAGGACTGGTAAGCGAGCCGATCAGTTTCATGGGTGACAGAATGCGAAGTCGGAAATGCGAAGTCGGAAAGCGGGCGAAGTATAGCAGGGGGGCTTTTATTTTCCGATCAATTCCGTTGTCGCCGCGACCGGAGCGATGCGCCGTTGCGACAGCCTCACAGAAACGGGGATGTTAAAATCCTGCGCCTATTTCTTCCCAGAGCCGTCATGCAAATCGCCCAAGCGCTTACCGAACTCAATGCCCTGTCGCCGCTGGACGGCCGTTACGCCGCGCGAGGCGACGCCCTGCGCGGTCTGCTGTCCGAAGCCGGCTTCATGGCGCATCGCGTCGAGGTCGAGGTGGCCTGGCTCATCGCCCTGTCGGACGCCGGTCTGCCCGAGCTGGCGCCTTTCAGCAAAGGCGCGCGCGAGCGCCTGGGCGCGCTGATCACGGGCTTCTCGGAAGCCGACGCGCTGCGCATCAAAGAGATTGAACGCGTCACCAACCACGACGTCAAGGCCGTCGAATACTGGATGAAGGAAAAAGTGGCTGGCGACGAGGAACTGTCGCGCGCCGCCGAATTCATCCACTTCGCCTGCACGTCGGAAGACATCAACAACACCTCGCATGCGCTGATGCTCGTCCGCGCGCGCGACCAGGTGCTGGTGCCGCGCTTGCGCAAGCTGGCCGCCAAGCTCGCCGAAATGGCCGTGGTCTATTCGGCTCAGCCCATGCTGTCGCGCACCCACGGCCAGCCCGCCAGCCCCACCACGCTGGGCAAGGAAATGGCCAACGTGGTCGAGCGCCTGTCGCGCGCCATTGTCGCCGTCGAAGCGGTCGAGCCCCTGGCCAAGATGAACGGCGCCACCGGCAACTACAACGCGCACACCGCGGCCTACCCCGAAGTGAACTGGCCCGAGTTCAGCCGCAAAGTGCTGGCCGGCCTGGGACTGACGCAGAACCGCCATACGATCCAGATCGAACCGCACGACTGGATGGCGGCGCTCTTCGATGCCGTGGCGCGCGCCAACGTCATCATCCTTGATCTGGACCGCGATATCTGGGGTTATGTGTCGCTGGGTTATTTCAAACAGCGGGTTAAAGAAGGCGAGGTGGGTTCGTCGACCATGCCGCATAAGGTCAACCCCATGGACTTCGAAAACTTCG